>JBPCTX010000283.1:0-2977 GCA_051011455.1 Acidimicrobiia bacterium
ACCTGGTAGTCGGGACTTCAAGCACCCGCCACGAAACGATCATGGACCTTCTCATAGCGGCTGATCCGGGTGCCGAGGCCCTCGTGGACGTTGCCGGCACCACGGTCGACTACGCCGGGCTCACGGACCAAGTCGCGACCCTGGCAGGACAGCTTGCCGCCCTCGGCATAGGTCCCGGCGATCGGGTGGCCATCGTTCTCCCGAATGGGTTGCCTATGGCGGCAGCCTTTCTGGCAGTTGCGGTGACGGCCAGCGCCGCACCCCTCAATCCTCTCTACCGGGAGTCTGAGCTCGCCTTCTATTTGGGCGACCTCGACGTGGCAGCCTGCATAACTGATCCCACGACCGCAGAAGCCGTAAGAACGGCCTCGCCATCATCCGCCCTCCAGCTTCAGCTAATCAGGTCGGATGCGGGGTTCCGGTTTGTCGTCGACGGACAGCCCGTTCGGTCGGGTAGTGCCCGCTTTGGCGCCGTCACCGATGAGGCGCTCGTACTCCATACTTCAGGGACGACCTCCCGGCCCAAAATGGTGTCGCTCACTCAGGCAAACCTGCTTGCCTCAGTGAGAAACGTCGCCGACACGCTCCAGTTGGCACCAACCGATCGCTGCCTCAACGTTATGCCGCTCTTCCACATCCACGGTCTGGTGGCAGCACTGCTAGCCACCCTGGGAACCGGTGGCTCCGTCGTCTGCACCGGTGGATTCGATGCCTTCAAGTACTTTGACTGGGTCGGTCGTCTCCGCCCAACCTGGTCGACGGCCGTACCTACCGTCTATCAGATGATCGCGGCCCGGCTCGAACGGGGAGCGGAGGTTCCCGAGAGCCACGGTCTTCGTTTCCTCCGCTCGTCGTCTGCTCCTCTTCCCCCCAGCTTGCAGCTCGAGATCGAGCGTCGGGTAGGAGTCCCGCTGGTTGAGGCCTACGGCATGACCGAAGCGGCTCATCAAATCGCCTGCAATCCTCTCCCGCCCGGGGTGCGAAGACCCGGCTCGGTTGGCAAACCGACGGGAGCCGAAGTCAGGGTGGTGGACGAAGACGGGCAGGACGTCCCGACCGGAGTGATCGGCGAGGTGGCAGTCCGCGGAGAGAATGTCACCTCGGGCTACGCAGCCAATCAGGAAGCGAATGCCGCCGCCTTCTTCGATGGGTGGTTTCGGACCGGCGACGAGGGCCGGTTCGAAGACGACGGCTACCTGGTGCTCACCGGGAGGATCAAGGAGATCATCAACCGGGGCGGTGAGAAGATCAGTCCTCGTGAGATCGATGAAGCCCTGCTCGACCACCCGGCGGTGGCCTCGGCGGTTGCGTTCGCGATCCCGCACAAGTGGCTGGGCGAGACAGTGGGGGCCGCAATTGTCCTGGAAGAAGGCGCCTCGACCGAAGCTCGTGAGCTTCGACTTCACGTCTCGGATCGTCTCGCCCCGTTCAAGTTGCCCGAGCAGATTGTCTTCGTGTCTGAGATCCCGAAGGGCCCGACTGGAAAACTGCAGCGGATTGGCCTGGCGGAGCGATTAGGGATCGGGGCCGGGTAGCGACCGTTACGGATCCAGCCTGCCCGACTTGACGGTCCACTCCCACTGCTCGGCAATCCCGTCGCGCAGGTCGGTGGCCGGCATGTACCCAAATCGGGCTGCGGCTTTGTCCACATCGGCCCAGGTTCGCTGTACGTCGCCAGGTTGCGGTGGGCGGGGTTCCCGTCCAACCGGCAAGCCGGTTACCTCCCCGATGATGTCGATTAGCTCGTTGAGCGTGACCGGATGTGAACCCCCAAGGTTGAAGATGTCGAAGCCGCCACTTCGCGACCATTCGTCGAGTGCTCCGATGATCCCGGCCACGATGTCGCCCGCAAAGGTGTAATCCCGGCTGGTTGAGCCATCGCCGTAAACCGGAATGGGTTGACCAGCAGCCACCAGTCGAAGGAACTTGGCGATCGCGAGGTCGGGGCGCTGCCGGGGCCCGAACACCGTGAAAAGCCGCAAGCATGCAACCGGCAGCCCGTGAAGATGATGGAACGTGTGACAGAGCAGTTCGGCAGCTCGCTTCGTCGCAGCGTATGGGCTGATGGGATTCTCAACCCGGTGTTCCTCGCTAAAAGGAACATCTTTGTTGTTGCCGTAGACACTCGAGCTGGAGGCGAAGAGAAATGGGCCGACGCCGTGCCGGACGGCAGCCTCCAGTAGGACGGTGGTTCCCTGGACGTTCACGTCTGCGTAGAGGAGCGGACGCTCGATGCTGCTTCTCACCCCCGCCATCGCGGCAAGGTGGACCACCGCATCCGGTTTATGGCGTCCGAAGGCCGTTTCCACCGCTGCCTCGTCCCGAATGTCGGCCTCAACAAGTGTGAACCCATCCGTGCGGCCGAACGACTCGAGGTTGCCATGCTTGATCCGCGGGTCATAGAAGTCGTTGAAGTTGTCGAGACCGACCACAGAGTGGCCCTCTCGCAGCAACCGGTCAGCCAGGTGAGACCCGATAAAGCCGGCGGCGCCGGTAACCAGGACGGTTGAGCTTGACTCGGACATGTAGATGATGTTGGCACAACCCGGGCGAACTGACCATCCGTCCCGCGGCCCGCTGGTAGCAGGATCGGCGACTAGCGGTAATCTGATTGGGTTGGCTTCTGGGTCGTGCTGGCCCGGGTCGCAAGGTCTACTTGTCGGTGGTTGCGATGGCGTTCGTCTTGAAGAAAGAGTGTGGGGAATGATCTGGCGGAAGTGGGGTCTCGCTGTCCTCCCTCTATTGGTGATCTACACCCATCCGATCAGCACCACCAACGGATTCCTCCGCTTCACCTTCTACGACTTGATGCTGGGCTTCCTCGTGATCTCGGTGGCCTACACCAGACGGAAGCGGCAGCTAACGGCACGCGCCCGAGACTGGGCGCTCGTAGCCGTCGCGTACTGGATTGTGGTGGCGATCATCCTGGCCAAGGAGCCCAACTTGCTCGCGGCCGCGCCTTCCATCGGTGGAGTGA
>JBPCTX010000284.1:0-9960 GCA_051011455.1 Acidimicrobiia bacterium
GGCGTCCGTCTGGTCGAGCTTCTGGAGGAAGCCGGCCCGACCGCTCAGGCCGAGCAGGTGGTCGGCTGGTCGGTCGATCGTTGGGCGAGCGGCTTTCCAATCGAGGCTGTGTTCGATGGCCGCGAACCTCTCGTCGCCGTGGCAATGAACGACGAGCCGCTCCCCGCCCGCCACGGCTTCCCAGCCCGTTTGATCGTGCCCGGGCTATACGGATACGTGTCGGCTACCAAATGGCTGGAGCGAATCGAGCTGACCCCCTGGGACGGTTTCGACTCCTACTGGGTCCCGCGGGGATGGGCCAAGGAGGGCCCGATCAAGACCCAGTCGCGCATCGACGTGCCCGACAACAGGGCTTTCGTCGAGCAAGGAGAGGTGGTGCTGGCGGGGGTTGCCTGGGCGCCGCTGAAGGGAATCGAGCAGGTCGAGGTGCAGGTGAACGACGGGGACTGGATGGAGGCCGAACTCACCGAGCCCCTGTCGGAAAACGCATGGGTCCAGTGGACAACCACGGTGACAGTGCCCGAGGGAGATCATCAGGTCAGAGTGCGTGCCACCGATGGAACCGGCGCGACCCAGACTGCCGACGTCCAGCCTCCGGCACCGGACGGCGCCACCGGACATCACACCATCGAGCTCAGGGCCAGATAGCCGGCGCAACTACGTGGCGTTCTGCCTCATCTTCGCTCGCAGTCGACTGACCGCATCCTGGGCGTCTCTGGCCCGGGAGTGGGCATCATCCAGCACCTTCTCGGCATCGAGGCGGACCCGGTCGGCCTCCTCCATGGCAGCGTCGACTAGCTCCTTGGCAGCCCCCTGGGCGTCACCGATGACCCGTTCCTTCTCGAGTACGGCCGTCAAGGCCTGCTGCGCTTCGCGGCGGGCCTTCTCGGCCTCCCGGGTGGCGTCGGCGATTCTCTCCTCGGTCGTGCGTTCCAGGTTCTCGGCCTCGCGTTGCAGCCGGGCGATCTCTTCGCGGGTCGAATGGAGCTCAACGGCAGCTTGCTCTTCGGCCTGGCGACGAGCCTCATCCCGTAGCCGCTCGGCTTCCTGCTCGGCGGATGCCCGCAGGGTGGCGGCGGAATCCCGGTCGGCGGATGCCTCGGACGTCAAGCGTTCGATCTCGGCCTCCACCATGGCGCGCCTTTCCTCGGTCATGGCTTCGGATTCTTTGGACGCCAGCGTGCGAATTCGTTCGGCTTCCCGATCTGCTTCCGCCAGCAAGGCCTCGGCCTCCTCCCGGGCAGTGTCGAGGCGCTGGCGACTGGCTTCGGCATCGGCCCATGCTTCGGCCTGCGCCTTCTCGGTGTCCTGACGAATCGTCTCGGCCTCGGCCTCTGCGGCCGCAATGATGTCGGTTCGAAGTGTGTCACTCTCGGCGGCCGACAAAAGCTGCTCGGCCTCGGCCGTGAGACGAGCCGCCTCCTGCTGGGCCAGTTCAACAACGTGTTCGGCTTCCTCTCGCAGCGCTCGGGAGGCGTTCTGGACCGAGTTCAGCTCCTCATTGGCCCGGTCTCGTATCTCCTGCGCTCCTTGCTCGGCCGCTACTCGCAGGACTTCGGCCTCGGACTGGATCTGCTCGATCTCCCGATCGGCCGCAGCCCGCTCCTTGCCGGTGCGGGCCCGGATCCGGTCGGCGTCTTCTGAGGCTGCCTTCAGGCGCTCCTCGGCCAACTGGCGCAGACGCTCGGCCTCCGCCCGACTGTCCGTCACCTCAGCTTCTGCCTCGCCACGCACGCCGAGAGCCTCTTGTTTGGCCAGCGAGATGATCTCCTCGGCTTCCTTCCTGGCCTGCGAAGCCTTCTCATAGGCAGCAGCGACCTCTTTCTCGGCCTCCTGCTGGAAGCGAACCGCATCCTGGCGGATCAACGAGAAGAAATCGGCGGCCTCGGCTTTGATCCGCTCGCCATCTTCCTGGGCGGTGTTGAACAACTCCTCGGCTTTGGCTGCGGCTTCGCCCAGCAACTGATGCTCATCGCGCGCCGCGGCCACGGCATCCCGCGCCTCGGCCTGAATTCGATCGGCTTCGACCGCTGCCTCTGCCAGCGTCTCCTCCGCAAGCAGTCGCGCTTCTGCCAGCATCGTCTCGGGGTCTTCGGCGTCTACCAACCCGTCGGGGACCGCGTTGCGGATCTCAGCGGCCCGGTTGGTGGCGTCAAGGAGGATGTGGCGGGCCCGGGTGTTGGCATCGGACAACAGCCGGCTGCGCACGTCGAGGATGTAGAAGTAAGCCCGGTCTATGGCGGCCGTCTCGAGTGCCTCAGCGTTGGCTATCCGCTGTTCGAGGCGGGCTATTTCGGCGCCGGCGGCAGCGCGCAGGGAATCGAGGAAGTGATCTACTTCCTCCCTGGCGTAGCCCTTGATGTTGGTCTTGAACTCCGGTGCTTCCGGCAGCTTGGCCACGTGGTTCTCCTTACCCTTCACTCCTTTGGTTGAGTTCGGCAAAACGCAGAAACCCTTGAGGATGGGAACGGACTCGGGCCCGGCGGCGTTGTTGTGGGCGAAGGAGGCAATATGACCACTCAGGATCAGGACAGGATCTACCAGGAGCGTCTCACTCCGCTCCAATACCGGGTAGCCCGCCAGGGCGGAACCGAGCAACCCTTTACCGGCCTCTACTGGAACACCAAGGACGAAGGCAGCTATGACTGCGTCTGCTGCGGTGCCGCACTGTTCGTCTCCGACGACAAGTACGACTCACGCTCAGGCTGGCCGAGCTTCACCCGCCCGGCCGACGGAGCCAAGATCACAGAATTGCGGGACGACAGCCACGGAATGACCCGCGTCGAGGTTCAATGCGGCAACTGTGACGCCCATCTTGGGCACGTCTTCCCGGACGGGCCGGGCCCGGAAGGCCTGCGGTATTGCATCAACTCCGCCAGCCTGGAGTTCGAGGAGGCCTAGCCGATCCTCACCGCCGGCGACGCGAGAAAGGGGAGCCTCTCAGCTCCCCTTTCCTCTTGTTCCGATTCAGAGCCGATCAGTGATCGTGCCCATTGTGGTCATGATCGTGGCCATCAGCATGCTCTTCGATCTCTTTGCGCACCTCGTCCATGTCCAGCTCTCCCACCTGGGTGATCAAATCCTCGAGATAGTTGGAGGGAAGGGCGCCCGGCTGGCTGTAAAGGATGACCTGCTCACGGAAGACCATGAGGGTTGGGATCGATTGGATGCCGAAGGCCCCGGCCAGCTCCTGCTGGTCTTCGGTATCGACCTTGGCGAACACCAGGTCCGGGTACTTCTCGGACATGGCCTCGAAGGTGGGAGCAAAGGAACGGCAGGGACCGCACCACTCGGCCCAGAAGTCAACGAGCACGGTGTCGTTGCCCTGGATGATCTCTTCGAACGTGTCTTTTGTGACGTCAACGGTCGCCATTGGATGCTCCGATCCTGTATTTGAGGTAGCCGGGGAAGTCAACCAGCCACGGCCCCGGTTTATGCCCGATGGAACCAGCGGGCCGCCAGAAGCGTTAGTCACACTAACTTGTCGGCCACCGCCCCGGCCAAAGGAGACCGCGCGTGAGCAGCCGAACGAAGTATCTGGTCGCAATCGCGGCCGCCGGCCTGGTTGTGGCGGCGGCCGGGATCTGGTTTGTGTTCTTCCGGGATACGGCTCCCGACGCCGTCAACCTCGACGACGCGGTCGGCTCGGTGACCTCCACCACTACGGCCCCTGCCTCCGGCAGCACGACCACGGTGCCGGCCGATGATGCGCCGGACGACGATGCGCCCTCCGAGGCTGCCCCCCTGGATGGAACCTGGATCATCGACACCACAGCGGGCGGCGGGACGGTCGAGGAAGGTAGCTTCGTCGGGTACCGGGTGCAGGAGGAGTTGGCCAGCATTGGGGCCAAGACGGCCGTCGGCCGCACCACCGCCCTCTCGGGATCATTCACCTTCGAAGGCTCAGCCCTGAGCGCCGCCTCGGTGGTGGCCGACCTCACCCAACTCAAGAGCGACAGCGGCGGCCGGGATGGTCAAATGCGAACCCAGTCCCTTGAGACCAATACCTTCCCGGAAGCAACCTTCACTTTGACGAGCCCGGTTGAGCTGGGAGCTGCACCCGCGGATGGCGAGTCATTCTCGGTGCAGGCGGAGGGCGATCTCACCATCCACGGAGTGACCCAGTCGGTCATCGTTCCCATCGCCGGGCAGGTCGTTGGCGAGACTGTGGTCGTGGTCGGTCTGATTCAGATCGTCTTCGAGGACTATCAGATCGACAAGCCCGAGTCTTTCCGGGTGCTGTCGGTGGAAGACATCGGCGAGATGGAGTTTCAGCTGTTCCTGACCAGGTCCTGATCCCCATCACGCCTTCGCGTGACGGCAATCAGCCCCGCACCGAGCAGCATCGACACCACTGCCCAGGTGAGGGCATCCGCCAGGTTGAATCCGGTGGCAGGCAGCAGGCCAACTCCGGCCACCGCGAAGTTGTTGAGCACGTTGACGTCCCCCACCAGCGCAACTTCAGCCGTG
Source organism: Acidimicrobiia bacterium (assembly GCA_051011455.1). Taxonomy (GTDB): domain Bacteria; phylum Actinomycetota; class Acidimicrobiia; order Spongiisociales; family SHLN01; genus SHLN01. The sequence continues at coordinate 4,471 of JBPCTX010000284.1, forward strand.
TTATTGATGGTGCCGCTCAGATCCTCGGCGACGTCGGTGACTATCAGCACCGACAATTCGGCGCCGGCCGCCAGCGGCCCGGGATGCTCGCAGGTGACTACGGAACCAGCCTCACCACAGGTCCACCCCACCCCGGTGGCACTGACGTAGGCCAGGCCGGCCGGCAAGTCGTCGGTGAGCGTGATCGGGCCGGCAGCCTCCACTGAGCCCTCGTTGGTGACGGTGAGGATCCACTCAGCCTGATCCCCCGGCTGGACGTTGCCCTCGGTGGAAACCTTGGTGAGGCTGAGGTCGACTACCGGGGGCTGATAGCCGACGTCGGGGGCTGTGACGGTGGCTCCGGCCACGGCCGTGACCGTCTGCGGGTCGTTGGCTGTGGTGAGGGTGTGGCCTCCCGGCAGGGTTGTGTCGTCGACGTCGAGGTCGACCTGTCCCGCCAGCACCGCAGCGGAGAAGACCCCCGACGCATCGGTGAGTACCGGCCGCGCTGTCCCGCCGGCGTCTGTTACGAGCACGGTGATCCCCGGCAGCGGCAACTCACCGGGATCCGCCAATCCGTCGCCATCATCATCCAGAAACACCAGGCCGGTGACTGCCGCAGGTGGCTGGTAGCCAAAGTCGAGCCCTGTGATCTCATCACCGAAGACGACAGCCTGACTGGTCTCATCATCGAGGGTTCCATCCGGATCGGCAGTCGCCACAGACCCGACCGGCAGAACGCTGGAGTCGACTCGGACGGTGTAGGTGTCCGGAACCAACCGGTCGAAGTCGTAGTCACCGTTGGAATCCGTGGTGGCAGTGGCCACGACAGCCGCTCCCGAATCGAGCAGCACGACCGGCACCCCACCAGCCCCGGGCTCGCCGGGGTCTGCGATACCGTCGCCGTCAACGTCCAGCCATACACGTCCTGCGATCGTGGCCTCATCGATGACCACATCAGCCGTGTCGCTAACCGGCGTCAAGGCGCCGAGGGGACCGTCGGCGTTCACCGTGGCAACGTTGGTGTAGTTGGCGCCGACGGCCGGGTCGGTACACGAGTAGGTGGCGAACCCTCCAGCCGGCACCAGGCCAAGAGCGTTGCCGCAGGCGGACGCCAGCGGGTCGGTCACCACAACGTTGGTCAGATCAACGTCGCCGGTGTTGGTCACTGTGATCGTGAAGACAGCATCAGATCCGGACAGAATGGTCTGCGAAGCCGGATCCTTGCTGATGGTGATGGCGGGATCGACGACGTCGACGCTGGCGGTGTCGACCGAGGTCACATCGGGTCCGATGGGCGGCGTACCTGTGGCGGTGGCTGTATTGGTGAAGTCGGCTCCCACGGCAGCTGCGGTGCAGGTATAGGAGGTCGTTGCTCCGGGAGCTAGAACTGTGGGGCTGAGGTCGCAGTCGGGAACCAGCGGGTCCACGACCGTGACGCCCGTGAGGGCGACATTGCCGACGTTCGTCACGGTTATCGAGAAGTCAACATCGGACCCGGTCAGGACTGTCTGCGATGCCGGGTCCTTCTCCAACAGGATTCCAGGGCCGGCGATGATGTAGCCGAAGTCAACCGTGGTGAGGGTCTCTCCTGCCGCGATGCTGGCAGGCGCAGGGTTAGCGCCAACGGTGAGCAGTGCGCTGGCCGGGAAGTCCGGATCCGCCTCGTCGACGGTCACGGTGTATGAGCCTGCCTCAGCGGCGAACTGATAGAACCCATCGACGTCGGTCACGGTGGTCCTGCCGTCCGACAGCATCACGGTGATATCGGGTATCCCCTCCCCGGCGTCGAAGCCACCATCGCCGTCCACGTCGATGAACACCCGGTCTCCGATCGAGCCGGTGGGTTGGTAGCCGAAGTCGGCTGTGTCATAGGCCTCATCGACACCGAGGGTCACTGCGCGGGGATCAGTCCCACCGGTGAGGGTGTGGGCGCCGAGCGAGGCTCCCGTGTCCGGAACCGCCACGTAGTCGCCTTCCAACATGCCGGTGAAGGAGTACATCCCGCCGGCATTGGTCGTGCGGCTGCCGAGCCACACGTCCCCCGGCGAAACGGTCCCGGACGAATCGACGTCCTGATACAGGCCCACGTCGATACCGGAGATACCGACCTCGACGCCGCCGTCTTGCACGCCGTCCCCATCGAGGTCCAGCCATACGAAGTCACCGATCGAGCCGTCGGCGAAGGAGACGACGGCATCATCGTTGTCAACTGCGGAGTTTCCTTCGTCATCTCCAGCGGTAGCGGTCACGACGTCGGTCTCCGAGCCACCGGCCGTTCCGGCCACCATCGCGGTGAAGGTGCACTCATGAAACCCCGCCACCCCGATCACCTGGGGCAGCGCGCAGGTAGTGCCGAGCAGGGCCGGATTGAGCGCATTCGCCACGTCTCCGTATATGGAGTCACTCAGGCTGGAAAGGGTCACAGGCTCAACGCCGGAGTTGTCGACCCGGACTGTGAAGGTCACGCTGCCACCTGAGGCCGCCACCCGGGTTGGGTTGGCCGTCTTCGTCACAACGATGGTGGGGAGCACATCGTCTAGGCCGACGGTCTCGCTGTCGCCGTCATTGGCAGTGTTCGCCTCATTGTCGACAACGGTGGCCGTCACCGTGTTCGAGTGGTCGGGACCGGCAGCCGTGCCGGTGACTGCGCCATCAAAGGCACAGGAGTAAGTGGCTCCCGGGGCGATCAGCGCCGTCGAGCAGGTCGTTGCGGGCACCACGAAGAGGTTGCTGAAGTCCGAATCGTTCAGAGCGGTCAAGGTCACAGGCTCACCGCTGGTGTTCTCCACGTCGACGGTGAACGTGACCGTGGCGCCTGGTTCGTTGACCGAGGAGACTCCGGCGGTTTTGGTCACCGAAACGGTGGGAAGCACGTCGGTGAAACTCACCGTGGCACCGTCGGCGTCGCCGGCAGTGTTGGCTTCGTCATCGGAAGCACCAACGGTCACCGTGTTCGCATGATCGGGCCCGGAAGCGTCCCCACTGACCACGGCTGTGAACGTGCAGCTGTAAGTGTTGCCGGCCCCGGGGAGCACGGTGCTTCCACCCACACATGTGGTGGCGCTCACCAGCGGATTGGCCGGATCCAGAATGTCGCCGAAGTCCGAGTCGTCGATGGCATCGACGGTCACGTTCTCAGCCGATGTGTTCTCAACCGTCACGGTGAAGATGACCGGGCTGCCCGTTTCGGGCACAGCCGGAGCCCCCGCCGACTTCGTCACGACGATCGAGGGGCGTACGTCGACAAAAGCTGTGTCCTGCTCCACGAGGTCGGCACCGAAGGCCGGGACCACAGTGGCGGTGGCAGTGTTGGTTGTGTCCTGGGAGAGAGTCGTCGAACAGCCGTAGATCCAGGTTTCGCCCGGCTCGAGCACATTGTTGGCATTGGTGTCACCGCTGGTCGGACCGGCAACCGGAGCACACGAGTCATCGGCAACCGTGATGTTGGCCAGTGGGAAGGATTCGGAGCCCGTAGCGGACAACTGGTAGGAGTAGGTGGCGGTGTCTCCGGCATCGATCACCGGTGTACTGGTCGTCTTGGCAAGTGCGATGGTGGGAATCGTGTACCCGAAGTCGTTGTCGGGGTCCGTCACTTCGAATGCGGTCCCGAAGTCGACAGCCCTCCTCGAGACGGTCGTGAGCCTGGAGGCAGCCGGAAGGGTGCTCGTCACCACCTCCGCGATGAAAGCCCCCGTCGCCCCGAGGGTGAAGCTGTAGAAGCCCGACCCGTTGGTTGATCGGGATGCGAGGATGTCGTCGCTATCGAGAACAGCGTCGAAGGTGACGTCGTCGGCGACGGTCAGCAATCCGTCGCCGTTGACGTCGCGGTACACGTTGACTGTGTGGCCCGGGGTTCCGGTGTCGCCGACGCCAAAGCTGCTGTCGACATCGGCATCCAGGAACACCGTCCCGGTGATGGTGTTCGAAAGCGGTCCGGCCACCCGGTAACAACCGAGCGACTCGAAGTCGGAGCCGGGGCTTAGCGCGATCGGGTTGGAAGCGGCTCCGGTGGTCGGGTCGATGTCCCAGAGATCCTGCCCGGCGCCTGTCGTGCCCCGCAGCCCCCCGATGTCGTTCCAGCTCAAACCTTCCATGTCGTTTGCGCCGAACTCACCGACCGACTGGACCACGGCACCTGTGATCTTGTTGACAGTCACCAGTGTGTCATTGCCCCCGGCATTGGCGACCCCCCACAGTGATCCGGTGGTGGGATCAAACGCGAGGTCGTCGATGTCGAAGAGGGCATCCCCCGTATCGTCGACGGCTCCTGAGATCGGCCCTATCACATTGACAACGCCTGTCGTGATGTTGATGGTGGCCAGGTCGTCATAGACACCGCTGCCGCCGCTTTGGCCATCGGCGCGGCGGACCGCTCCATACATGATGCCCGTGAACGGATCGAGGCCGAGACCATCCATGTCCAATCCGCTGTCCGCTCCGATCGCAGTGAACGCGCCCGACGTCTGGTTGAGGGTGCCGAGCTGTCCGGCATCCATCGCGTACAGGATTGAATTGACCGGGTCCCAGGAAATCGCTTCGATGGCGGGAACTCCCACCGCACCGATGGTCTCGTACGAAGGGCCGCCGTCGTAGTTGTACCGGTACAACGTGTCGTTGCCGTCAGAGACCGTAAAGCAGCTCTCACCGGCAGCCGCCAGCGCCGGTTGGAGGGGCGGGAAGCCACCCACCAGTTGTGCGACAACCAACAGCAACGCAAAGGCCACTGCAGACAGGCGAATAGTTTGGGAGGACTTGTGGGAGGGTGCCAAGTTGTGTACCGGTGAGATTGTGATCAGGTTCACTTGAGGTTCGTCAGTCACTCCCGGCGACTTTAGGGTTGCCTCGCCCATCATCGGAGAACCTGGCAGACTCCGGAAGATGCAACTCTTCGTCCCCGACAAAGTCAGGCTGGGAGATGGCTCGCAGGCCGGCGCTCTTCTAGTTGACGGTGGGCTTGTGCAGGCGGTCGGGGCAGCCAAAGACCTTCGCCCCCAGGCCGACCACATCGAGGAGATCCCCGGTGTTATGAGCCCGGGATTGCGGGATGCTCACTTCCACCCGGTCACCTACGCCGCCTCGCTGATCGTGCCCTCGCTGAAGAACGCCGTGGACTTTGCAGAGATCGGGGAGCGATTGCGATCGTCGGCGGCCGGCGTGACCGCCGGACAACCGATCAGCGCCATCCGACTTGACGACGAGGGACTGGCCGAGGGCCGGCTCCCCACCCGGCACGACCTGGACGCCATGCTCGGCGATCGACCCGTCATCGTCCATCGCTACTGCGGCCACATAGCGATGGCCAACACCGCAGCCCTTCGCCTGGCCGGGGTATCGGCTGAAACGCCCGACCCGAACGGCGGGACACTCGACCGCGATGAGAACGGGGAGCCGACCGGCGTCCTGCGCGAGATGGGAATCGAGACCGTGTCGCTGCCCCTGGCCGACACAGCCGGACCCGCCGTCACCGACGACCAGGTGGTCGATGCCATGTATGCGTTGGCGTCGGTG
>JBPCTX010000285.1:0-21374 GCA_051011455.1 Acidimicrobiia bacterium
CCTGAGACCCGTCGCGGGCGGCTGTTTGTTGTCGCCGGGCCGTCCGGGGTCGGCAAGGACACACTGATTCAGGAGTTGATGGGACGCTGGCCGTTCTTCCTATCGATCAGCGCCACTACTCGCCGGCCCCGGGCCGGCGAAGTGGACGGTCGCGACTACATCTTCATACCCGAGGAACAGTTCACCCGTTGGGTGGAGGAAGATCGTTTCCTGGAGTGGAATCAGCACTTTGAAAGTCGCTACGGCACGCCTCTGGCCGCGGTGGAAGAGCAGCTGATCGCCGGGGTTGACGTCATGATCGAGATCGACGTCGAAGGCGCCCGTCAGGTGCGAGAGCGGGCGCCCGAAGCGATCTCGATCTTCATCGAGCCGCCTTCGCTGGCCGACCTGGAGCGGCGCTTGGCCCGGCGGGGCGATACCGGAGATGTCGAGGCGCGGTTGCAGCGGGCCAGGCGGGAGATGGAACTGGCGGACGAGTTCGACCACCGGGTGGTCAATGACGTGCTCCATGACGCCGTAGCCCGGCTACTATCACTGGTCGCACATCCGGAAGGTTTCCAAGATGATCACACCGCCGATTGAGGACGTCCTCGACAAGGCCGGCAACCGCTTCACCCTGGTGGTGCTGGCCGCCCGTCGCGCTCGCCAGATCAATGCCTATTTCAACCAGCTGGGCGAGGGCATCGGAACGTACGCTCCACCTCAGGTCACGTCCCTGTCCCGCAAGCCGCTCTCGATCTCTCTCGAGGAAATCTCTGAGGGCAAGGTCGAAGTCGACATCGCCACCGAGGACTGATGCTGTCCGGCCGGCGGATTCTGCTCGGTGTCACCGGAGGGATCGCCGCCTATAAGTCCGCCTACCTGGCTCGACGTCTCGGTGAGCAGGGCGCGGAGGTGCGGGTGATTATGACCGCCGCCGCCGAGCGCTTCGTCGGTCGCCAGACCTTCGCCGCCATCACCGGGAATCCAGTCGAGACCGACCTGTTCGACGGGTCGAGCGTTTCCCCGCACACCGACCTCGCCCGGTGGTCTGAGCTGATCGTGGTGGCACCGGCCACTACCAACCTCCTGGGCCGGCTCGCCAACGGCCTGGCCGACGATCTGTTGACCAATACCCTGCTGGCCTCCCGGGTTCCGGTTGTGCTGGCGCCGGCGATGCACACCGAGATGTGGGAGCACCCGGCCACCCGGCGCAATGTCGCCCGGCTGCAGGAGGACGGCCACGAGATCATCGGCCCTGACTCGGGAGAATTGGCCGGAGGCGACGTTGGGGCAGGAAGAATGTCCGAGCCGGAAGCCATACTGGCGGTTGTGGAGAAACTCCTCGAACATGCATGAGCTGAGCGGGTGGTCGGTGCTCGTCACCGCCGGAGGTACCCGCGAGCCGATCGATCCAGTCCGCTATATCGGTAACCGATCGTCGGGCAAGATGGGCAATGCCATCGCGCTGGAGGCGGCCGCCCGGGGGGCGCAGGTCACACTGATCACGACGATGAGCCCGCCTGAGCTCGATGGCGAAGTGGTGTCGGTCGAGACCGCAGCCGAAATGGCGCAGGCGGTCTGGGACAGGGTGGCCGGATCCGATGTGATCGTCATGGCGGCCGCCGTGGCCGACTTCCGCCCTGCGGTCAACCACCCCGGCAAGCTGGCCCGGGCCGATGCTCCCGCGGTGATTGAGTTGGAAGCGACACCCGACATCCTGGCGGGGGTGGTGGAGCGCAACCGGGGGGCGACGGTGGTCGGGTTCGCGGCGGAGACCGGCTCGCTAGATCGAGCCGTGGCCAAGGCCCAGAGCAAGGGAGTCGACCTGTTGGTTGCCAACGACGTTCTCTCCGAGGGCTCCGGCTTCGGGACACCTACCAACCAGGTCACGGTGATCATGCCGGACGGGACCCTCGACCCGTGGCCACTGGTTTCCAAGCCGGAGGTGGCAGCCCGCCTCTGGGACCTGCTCGGCGGCCTGCGCCCGGCGCAGGACTAGCCGAACCCCGCCGCCCATGGGTGCGCCGGAGGCCAGCCAGAGCATCGCCCAGGTGGTTCCCGCCGTCCCCACCTTCTCGGTCGACGACGGATTCAGCTACTCGGTCCCGGACGAAATGGAGGTGCAGGTCGGATCGATCGTGCGAGTTCCCCTCGGCGGCCGACGGGTACGTGGCTACGTCACCGATCTCCGAACGGGTGATGCCTCTTCCCTCAAGCCGATCATCCGGGTCTCATCGAAGGTCCCTGTGTTCAGTTCACGGCTTCTGGAGACCTTGCGTTCGCTTTCTGTTCACTACGTGGCGCCTTTGTCGGTCCTGCTGGCCAAGGCTGCACCCCCCAACCTGCCCGGCACCCCGCGAGCCAGGACTCTGCCTCCGGTGCCAGATTTGTCTCCCTCACCGCTGCCGAAAGTCTCGGACGCTCTGGCCGCCGGCCGTCACGTCCGACCCCACTTCTTGCTGGGCCGCAAACCATGGCAGGAAGCCGTGGCCGGACTGACAGGTCCGGTTCTGGCAGCCGGGCGATCGGTGCTGGTCGTGATGCCGACGGTGGCTGAGATGGAGGTAATGGCCGACCGGCTCGAGAGTGCGTTCGGCGACCGCGTGATGCGGGCCTCTTCGAGCCATGAAGCCCGGGACGTGACGGCTGCCTGGAGCAGGGTGGCCCGCCACCCCGGCCATCTGGTGGTCGGGACCCGGGAGGTGGCGTTCTGGCCGGTGGCCGACCCGGGCCTGGCAATCCTGGTGGGAGAGGGCCGCAAGGGCCTCAAGGAGAAGAGCTCACCGACCATCCATGCCCGGGAAGTTCTGCGGCGCCGGGCGGCCGTAGAGCGTTTCGGGCTGGTATTGACAGGACCGGTACCGACCACCGAGACGATCTCCTCCGGCATCCCGGTAATCAAGCGGCAGGGAACCCGCAGCTGGCCTCTGGTCGAGGTTGTCGACCGCAACGAGGAGCCGCCTGGAAGCGGGTTCCTGGCCAGCAGGACGATGGCAGCGGTACGGGCGGTCCATGACCGCGCCGGAAGGGTATTTGTCTTCACTCACCGCCGGGGATACGCCCCGGCCTATCGCTGCTCACAGTGCCGTCTGGTGCGAACCTGTGCCAACTGTGATGCCCGGGCCGATCGGTCGGCTGTTTGCGCTCGCTGCGGGTCCACCCTCGGCCCGTGCGCAGATTGCGGAGGATCGTCCTTCGAGCCGCTCGGAGCCGGAGCCGAACGCATTGCCGAACAGCTCTCCAGGGTGGTGACGACCGGCCCGGTCGGCTCGACAGCACCGGTATGGGTAGGTACCGAACGGGACCTGCCGGCCGTTGGCGGCACCGACCTGGCCGTCGTGGTTGACGCCGATGGACTGATACACGCCCCCAACTACCGGGCCGACGAGGACGCCCTGCGCCTGATTGCCCGGGTGGCGGAGACCGTCGGGGCCGGGTCGGGGAAGCGGTGCATGGTGCAGACCGGCAGGGCGGGCGACCCCGTCATCTCCGCTCTCCGGCGCGGCGACCCCATCGAGTTCCTGCAGGAGGCGGTCGTGGCCCGCTCCCGAACCCGGCTCCCCCCGGCCGGCGAGGTGCTGGTGGTGGAACTCGATCAACAGGGTGAGGCGACCGGGGACCTGTCGGCATTGACGGCAGGTCGAGCCGAGGTGTTCGGGCCTGCCGAGGTGAGCGGTCGACAGCGGTGGATGGTGCAGGGAAGCGACCTGCGTCCAGTCCGTATCGGTCTGCGGCGCCTGGTACAGAAGTGGCGCGACGGCGGAATCCGGGTCCGCATCGACGTCGATCCATTGGAGCTATAGGGCGGAGTACTCTTTCCCGTCATGGCATTGTTTCCAATCAGAACCTTTGGCGATCCGGTTCTCAACTCCGTGGCGGCGCCGGTTGAGGCGTTTGATGAGGCCCTCCAGCGCCTGATCGACGACATGCTGGAGACGATGTACGCGGCTCCCGGGGTGGGGTTGGCGGCCCCCCAGATTGGCATCTCTAAGCGCCTCTTCGTGTTTGACGTTGGTGATGGTCCCGGCCACATGATCAACCCCGTGCTGGCCGAGAGCTCGGGTGAGTGGGAGTTCGACGAGGGCTGCCTGTCGGTGCCCGAGCGGTTCTGGCCTATCACCCGGCCCGGGGTCGCCCGGCTGGAGGGCTTCGATCGCGATGCCAGGCCGCTCACGCTGGAAGGAGACGAGTTGATGGGGCGGATGCTGCAGCACGAGTTCGATCACCTGAACGGGATGCTTCTGTTGGAACGCCTCGGCAAGCGGGATAGGAAGGCCGCGCTGCGGGATCTTCGACAAGAGGCGCTCGGGATCGCACGGCCTGAGTGATGTCTGACGACCCCTGGCGTACCGCCTTTTTCGGCACTCCTCCGGCTGCCGTGCCTGCTCTGGCGTCGCTGGCATCCCAGACCAGGGTCGAGCTGGTTGTCACCCGGCCGGACAAGGCCAGGGGTCGATCGGGCAAGCCGCGTCCACCGGCCGTCAAGGAGGCTGCGATGGCGTGGGGCTTTCCGCTAGCTCAGCCGGCTTCGGCCGTCGAGGTGGCCGATCAGTTGGCCGGCATCGACCTGGCGGTGGTGGTGGCCTACGGGCAACTACTGCCGGCCGACATGCTGGCAATGCCGACACGAGGGTTCATCAATGTCCACTTCTCGCGGCTGCCCCGCTGGCGGGGAGCGGCGCCGGTAGCTCGGGCGATCCTGGCGGGGGACGAGACGACCGGTGTTGACATCATCCAGTTGGACGAAGGCATGGACACGGGCGACCTGATCGCTCGGCAGCAAGCCTCGATCCGCCCCACCGACACAACCGGAACCCTCACCGCCCGGTTGGCCGGGCTCGGCGCCGCTCTGCTCGGCGAGTCGCTCGAGGAGATTCTTACCGATGGCGTCCAGGCGACTCCGCAGGGAAGCGAGGGTGTGTCCCTGGCGGCCAAGCTGGCTTCTCAGGAGGGCCGCATCAATCCCGGCGCCATGTCCGCCGAGCAATGTGACCGGGTGATCCGGGCGTTCAACCCCAACCCTGGTGCCTGGGGCGTTCTGGACGGCGAACGCTTCAAGGTCTGGCAGGCAATCCCCAGTCCCGACACGGGCCTCGACCCCGGCCAGATGACGATCGAGGGCGAGAGTCCAGTCGTCGGTACTGCCGACGGGACGCTGCAGCTTCTCGAAGTGCAGGCCGCGGGCAAGGCCCGGATGCCGGGGGCGGTGTGGGCGAGAGGCCACCGGGGTGAGTTCCGCTGGGAATAGCCGCCTCAGCCCGGGCCGAAGCGGCGGCGGCACTAGGGCGTGTGTTGCGATCGGGGGCTTACTCAAACGTCCTCCTGGGTCGGCTGGGCAATGAGCCTGACGACAGGTTGATCCGGCGTCTTGTCTACGGGACCCTGCGATACCTGGTCCGGATTGATCGGCTGCTGGGGCAGGCGTCCAGCCGCTCACTCAGTGACATTGAGCCCTTCCTGCTCGACCTGCTGCGGATCGGGACCTGGGAGCTTCGCTTCGGCGACGCAGCCGAACACGCCGCCGTCCATGAAGCGGTGGCGGCAGCCACCGCCCGCAGCGGCAAACAGGCGGGCGGCTTCGTCAATGCGGTACTGCGCCAGGTTCAGGGCTTGGAGGAATCGCTTCCGGAGGGGGATGACGGTCGGGCGCTCGAACTGGGTGTGGACTCGTGGATCTACCACCGCCTGACCCAAGCCTGGGGCCGTGACGAAGCTGAAGCCTTCCTGCAGGAGTCCCTGTCCCCGGCAGGACGAACCGCCCGGGTGCGACCAGGCGAAGAGGGCGGCGGCAGTCCGGTCGAAGGGATCTCCGGCGCGGTTGAGATCGGGCCCGGCTCGACCGGCCTGGTGCTTCAGGATCCATCATCGGTCGCGGTCGGCCTGGCCGCCGGCGTCGGGCCGGGCATGACCGTGCTGGACATGGCGGCCGCCCCCGGCGGCAAGACGCTCCACCTCTACGATCAGATGGGGGGAGATGGGAGATTGGTCGCAGCGGATCGCCACCTGCGGAGGGTGCAATCGGCCCAGCGTCGACTGCGCCGCCACGACGCCGACCCGCCCTGGGTGGTGGCCGATGGCCGGCAGCTGCCCTTTGGGGCATCAACGTTCGACCGGGTCTTGCTTGACGCCCCCTGTACCAGATTGGGCACGCTCCGGCGCCGCCCCGAGATCCGACACCGGTTGCAGGAGGATGCGCCGGAGCGGTCCGCCCGGTTGCAGCGGGAGTTGCTGGAGGCTGCTCTGGCAGTTGTGACGCCCGGGGGAGTGGTGACCTATGCAGTGTGCACTGTCTTCCCGGAGGAGACAGTCGACATCGTCGGAGACCTGTCGGCTTCGCCCCCGACCGGTCTGCCGGGCCGGCCGTTCGGCAAAGGCTGGCTGCTGGGACCGCACTTGACCGGCAGCGACGGCATGTTTGTGAGCCTGGTGAGACCTTGACGGTTTGCCGGGGTCTCGTCACAGGCGACCGGTAGGCTCCGCCTCATGGCAGCCAGAATCTATCCGTCCCTGCTCGCCGCCGACTTCGCCCATTTGGCCGACAGTGTTTCAACGGTCGAAGAGGTCGTCGATGGCCTACACGTGGATGTCATGGACGGCCACTTCGTGCCGAACATTTCTTTCGGGTTGAGCGTGATCGAGGATCTCCGCCCAGCCACGGAGCTGTTCTTCGACACCCATTTGATGATGAGCAATCCTGACTTCTACTTTCCACACTTCAATGCTGCGGGTTGCGACATGGTGACCGTTCACATCGAGGTTGCCCCTGATCCCACCGATATGGCGGCCAGGGCGCGGGCGGAAGGCCTCAAATTCGGCCTGACTCTCAACCCACCGACACCCTTCGAGGCGGTCGAGCCGTTCCTCGAACTGGTCGACAATCTGCTGATTATGTCCGTGTATCCCGGCTTCGGGGGACAGGCATTTGTGCCACAGGTTCTGGAAAAAGTCGAGCGAGCGAGGGAAATCATTGATTCGGTGGGTTTGGCGGCCGATATACAGATCGACGGGGGCATAACGCCCGAAACTGGCCGGCTCGCCAGAGCCGCCGGCGCCGACATATTCGTCGCCGGGACCGCCATCTTCGGACAGCCTGACCCTGTTGAAGCCGTGGCGAACCTGCGAGCGGCCCTACAGGACTGACGGATGAACGAACACATCTTCATCGCCGACGACGATCCGGACATCGTCCAGTTTGTCTCGGTCAATCTGCAGTTGGAGGGCTACGAGGTTTCGTCGGCTACCGACGGCAAGGCTGCGTTGGCTGCCATCACCAAGGACGCTCCCGATCTGGTCATCCTCGACATCATGATGCCTGAGATGGACGGCCTGGCCGTCCTACGCCGTATGCGGGCGCACCCCGTCAGCGCCAACGTGCCGGTGATCGTTCTGACCGCCAAGGCGCTCCCGCAAGACCGCATTCGCGGCCTCGAGCTGGGAGCCGACGATTACATCTCCAAGCCATTCGAGCTCGACGAGTTGATGGTGCGGGTGCGCACCGTGCTGCAGCGGGCCAAAGCCATGCGCGATCTTTCCCCCCTTACCGGGCTTCCCGGCAACTTCCGGATCACTCAGGAGCTGGAGCGCAGGACCGAAAGCGGCGACCCCTATGCACTTGTTCATGCCGACCTCGACAACTTCAAGGCCTTCAACGATCACTATGGATTCATGCGAGGCGATGGGGTCATCAAGTTCACGGCCCATGTCATGCTGGAGTCGCAAGCCGGCATCGAGGATCCCGAGGCCTTCGTTGGCCATGTGGGTGGTGATGACTTCATCGCCATAGTCGATCCCGACAAGGTCGAAGACTTCTGCAAGACGCTGATCCGCACCTTCGACGAAGGCATCCTCGACTTCTACGACACGGGTGACGTGTTGCGCGGCTACATCGAGGTCACCGACCGGCGCGGTGAGCGGCACGCTTTCCCCCACACGTCAATCTCGCTGGGTGTTGTCAGCACCAAGGACCGCGACATCTCCAACCAGTGGGAGGCCTCGGCGGTGGCATCCGAAATGAAGGAATACGCCAAGCGCCAACCGGGCTCCGTCTACGAGATCGACCGCCGCAACAACTGACGCGGTCCGGCGCTCTTAGCGTCCATCGGAAACACTTGGAGCGGTTGGGCTTGACTAGCTAGTGTCGACTCAACGACCTGCGCGCTGGCGGGTCCATCTTCGGAGGAGAAACTGTGAGACGCTGGCTCACCCTGCTCAGTTCTGTCGCGCTCGTTCTAACAATGGCGCTGCCCGCCGGCGGCGCCGAGCGCATCCAACCTGATCGACCTGTTCCAGTACCCGATGTTCCGACCGAATGGGTCAATGAGAGTCCGCAGGCATGGTTTGTCGAGTTGGCAAGCCCCCCGACCATCAACGGTTCGTCTCGTGCACAGCTGGCCGCCGAGAGGACGGCTTTTCGGAGAGCTGCTGCTGCGGTCGGAATTGAGTACAGCGAGCGGATGACGTTTGAGGCCCTGTTCAACGGCTTCTCCCTGTCGATGGATGCAGGACAGCTCGGCCGCCTTGGGCAGCTGCCTGAGGTCAAGGCTGTCTACCCCGTTATGTCTATTCCAATGCCCGCCACGGCCATTTCCGGGCCGGATTTGGCTACCGCCATTCAGATGACGGGAGCCGATGTGGCCCAGAGTGAACTCGGCCTGTCTGGTGCTGGCATCCGGGTCGGCGTCATGGATACCGGAATCGATTACGACCACCCTGATCTCGGTGGATGTTTCGGCGTCGGATGCCGCGTAGAGACAGGTTGGGACTTCGTAGGGGATGATTTCAACGCGGACGACACGGCGTCGAGTTACAACCCAATCCCGGTTCCGGATCCAGATCCAGACGACTGCCAGGGCCATGGAACCCATGTGAGTGGCATCGTCGGCGCGAACGGGGCAGCCGTTGGAGTCGCCCCCGGCGTGACGTTTGGGGCATATCGCGTATTCGGATGCGAGGGCTCCACTACCGCGGACATCATGATCGCGGCTATGGAGCGTGCTCTGGCCGACGACATGGACGTGCTGAATATGAGTATCGGCTCGCCCTTCACGTGGCCGCAATACCCGACGGCGGTCGCTTCCAACTACCTGGTTGACGCTGGAATGGTGGTCGTTGCTTCCATCGGTAACAGTGGGGCTTCTGGCACCTACTCAGCCGGCGCGCCGGGCCTCGGTGAGAAGGTCATCGGCGTGGCGGCGTTTGAGAACGTCACGGCGACCTTCCCGGTGTTCGAGGTTGTCGGCACTGGTGCAGGAGCATCCGATATCGGCTTCAACCCGATGTCCTTTTCCGCCGACGCCCCGGCTTCGGGGGCAGAGGGCATCGTCTTTGTCGGCCGAGGTTGCACGGTCGAGGACTCCGAGTCTGGAGTACCCGCCGGGGGCGATCCCTACCTCGACGACCCGAGCGGCAAGATCGCACTGATTGAGCGGGGAGCGTGTTCGTTTGCTGAGAAAGCGGCCGGTGCCTTTGCGGCAGGAGCGACGAAAGTCGTCGTTCACAACAACCTCGCCGGCAACTTCAACGGCACTCTTGGAGAGCCACCAGCAGAGGACTGGGTTGTGGTGAGCGTCTCCCTTGCTGATGGCCTCCACATTCGAGGTCTTGTCGATCCGATAGTCACCTGGACCGACCGGGTGGCTGCGTTCCCCAATCCAGCAGCCGGCCTGATTGCCAGTTTCAGTTCTTACGGATTGGCCCCCGATTTGACGCTGAAGCCTGATATCGGAGCGCCTGGAGGGAACATCTATTCGACATACCCCTTAGAGCAGGGTGGGTATGCCAACCTCGGAGGGACGTCTATGGCGTCGCCTCATGTGGCGGGCGCAGCGGCCCTGCTCCTGGAAGCCCGGCCCGGCACCCCAGCCGAGATGGTTCGGGACATATTCCAGAACAGTGCTGACCCGGGAGTGTGGTCACTGAATCCTGGGATTCCGGTTTACGAACCGGTCCACCGCCAGGGAGCCGGGATGGTGGACATTGACGATGCCATTCTGGCTACAACCATGGTTAGGCCAGGCAAGCTCTCTCTTGGGGAAAGTGAAGCCGCACCCCACTCGGCGACGCTGACTATCGCCAACTATGGGGATGCGACGGTGACCTATGAGTTGGGAATGGAGGAGTCAGGCTTCGGTTGCTGCTCAGCTGCCCTGGCGACGACCGGCACCTTCGCTGAGGACCTCGGTTTCTGGCTGACCTGGGAGACGGTGATGTTTGACTCACCGACAGTGACGCTTGGTCCGGGGGAGTCGACCGACGTCGAGGTGACTGTCTACCCCGACATTCCGGAGTTCATTGGTGCCGACAACGTTCAATACGGGGGCTACATCACTGTCGACGGTGGTAGCGAGCTTTATCGGGTGCCTTACGCCGGGTTCGTTGGTGATTACCAGAGCATCGAGGTGCTCGGAGCCAGTGTGTTCGGGGTTTTCCCGGCGCTGGGGGTTACTGACGATGGTGAGAACTTCGGTCTGGTCCCCCCCGGATGGACGTATTCAATGGAGGGCTATGACGTGCCCAACATCTTGCTCCATCTCCAGCACCAATCGCGGCTGCTCGTCGGCGAAGTGAGGGATGCGAGTACCGGCCAGGTGGTGCACCCCATCTTCAACTCAGGATTCGAGGAGGAGTACCTCCCGAGAAACAGCACCTCGGGTGGGTTCTTCGCCTTTCCGTGGGACGGGACCCGCTTGCATAGCAATGGCAAGGCAAAGCTGAAGGTGAAGGATGTTCCCGACGGCGATTACTACATCGTGGTGAGGGTTCTCAAAGCGCTCGGCTCGGTCGACAACCCAGATCACTGGGAGACCTGGACATCGGACGTATTCGAGATCGACCGGCCCAACGTGAGGCCGGGCAAGAAGCCGAAGATGAACTGAAGCCGCGCAAGCGTGTGATAGAGGGGCTCCGGTGCACCGGAGCCCCTCGGCAATTCGAGGCCTAGCGGTCGACTGCGAACGGGTCGAGCCCGCCGCCAACGCAGAGCTTGAAATAGCCCTCCCGACTGGCCCGATAGTCCAGCTGGTGCTCGGCAATCCCGAGAACAATCCAGTACCCATCCACCAGGGCCTGTGTGTACAGCTGCCCGGGGGAGGGACAACCCAGCGAGCCATCGCTCCAGACCACTGCCTGCGCCCTACGAATGTCGATACTGTCAGCGGGCGCCCCAGTGGTGGCGGCGGCGTGGGCCCGGACTGCCTCCATCAATGAGGACGGCACCTCTCCGACCGCGGGAGGTGTAGTGGTGGGAGGAGCCGGTGGCGATACGTTGCGCCCAGGTTCGGCGTCCGATCCAGCCGCGGTTGTTGGGGGGGTCGTGCCCGTCGGACCCTGATCTGTGTTCTGCACTCCACTGTCCGAGTCTTGAACTGGAAGCCATAGGCCCGCATCCGGGTCGGGAAGACTGTGATCCTCCTCGGCGGCAGCGAGAGAGGTCGTCGTGCTAGATGCTCTACTCAGGTCGGGCGCGCTAACTGACGTAGTTGTGGAGTCTGTGTCGAGCGGGCTGTCCACACCATCGGAGGCCTCCGTGGCGCAGGCAGCAGCCAACAAGGCGAGGGACACGGTGATGAAGATGAGTCGTTTGCCCATGATGGTTGATGGCCCAGCGTCGATCAGGTTCCCACTCAGCGTAGTTGCCACCGCGAGCAAGATCACTCAACGCCCCGGGCTTGGCTCTCAGGTCGCGGTACAATCAGAGCGCTCTTCTTCAGGGCAGGGTGCAATTCCCGACCGGCGGTGAAAGTCCGCGACCCCGCAAGGGTGGACCCGGTGGAACTCCGGGGCCGACGGTGACAGTCCGGATGGAAGAAGGAGGGTCTGCTTCTGCGTGAGCGCGCGGACTCCCTTGACGTGACTATGTGGAGTGCCGTGTCCGACTACACCGACTACATGCGAAGCGCCATCGAGGCGGCCGCCGTTGCCAATCCGCATCCCAACCCGCGGGTAGGGGCCGTGGTCCTCGACGTGGACGGTGCTGCCGTCGGGCGGGGAATCCATCGTCACCCCGGCGATCCCCACGCTGAGATCGAGGCTCTTGCTCAAGCGGGGGCATCGGCCGCGGGCGGAACATTGATCGCCAGTCTCGAACCCTGCAACCACCATGGTCGGACCCCTCCCTGCACCGATGCCATCCTCGAATCGGGTGTGGCTCGAGTGATCGTCGGCGCGGCGGATCCGGACACGAGTGTCGACGGTGGGGGAGTTGAACGCCTCCGAGAGGCCGGAGTAATAGTTGAGGTCGGACTCCTGGCGGAAGAGGTCGAGGCAATGGATCCGTCCTACTTCCATCACCGCCGACTCGGCCGCCCTCGTGTCACGCTCAAGGCCGCGCTCACCCTTGATGGCCAGGTGGCGGCTGCCGACGGCACTTCGCAATGGATCACTTCAACGGAAGCCCGCGAGGACGGTCACCGCTTGCGGGCCGAAGCCGACGCAGTGATGGTGGGTGCGGGAACCGTGCTGGCCGACAATCCGGAACTGTCGGTTCGACTGCCCGGCTATCAGGGCCGCCAGCCGATCCCGGTGGTGATCGCCGGTCAGAGACCCTTCCCCAACGACCTGAGAGTGATCGAACGCAGTGCTCTGGTATTCGCACCCGCCGCTCGCGATCTGGATACCGAGGTGGTGGTGGTCGAGTCGGGGGAGAAGGTGGACCTCGAGAAGGCTTTGCTGACGCTGGGGGAGCGGGGAGTGGTCGATCTGCTGGTGGAAGGCGGTCCGATCCTGGCCGACGGCCTTCTGGAGAGCCACCTCGTGGACCGTTGCGTCTTCTACCTCGGAGCGAAGCTGGCAGCCGGAGTGGGAAGGGCGCCCTTCAACGGGGTGTTCCAGACGGTGGCGGACGCTATCGACGTGCGGATCGAGGACGTCCGGCCGATCGGACCGGATCTGCGACTCGAGTTCACGCTGGTTGAGAGGGAGGCCGCCTGATGTTCACCGGGATCGTCGCAGGCACCGGCCGCATCACCGACATCGAGCACGGCGCCGACGAGAAGACGTTCAGGATTGCAGCCGACAAGGTGCTCGATGGGATGCAAACCGGCGACTCGATCGCCGTCAATGGCGTGTGCCTGACCGCGATCAGGGTTGCTTCCGGCTGGGTCGATGTCACCGCCGTCTCTGAGACGCTCGATCGCTCCAACCTGGGAGACCTTGTCGAGGAAGACGCAGTGAATCTGGAGAGACCCATGAGCGCCTCGGGGCGCTTCGATGGCCACATCGTGCAAGGTCACGTCGACGGTGTGGCGACTGTTGCTGCCATCTCGCAAGAGGGAGACTCCCGCCGCTTCCGGTTCGATGCGGTGCCAGAAGTGCTGCGGTATGTAGTCGAGAAGGGCTCCATCACCGTCGATGGGGTGTCGCTTACCGTCACCGCCGTTGACGCCGATCACTTCGAATTGGTTCTGATCCCGCACACCCTCGATGTCACCACCCTCGGTTCCCGAAAGGCCGGCGACCGGGTCAACATCGAAGTCGACATTCTTGCCAAATACGTCGAGCGTCTCCTGGAGGACCGTCAATGAAACACGCGCCCATCGAGGAGGCGATCGATGCGATCGCCAGGGGAGAGTTCCTTGTAGTAATCGACGACGAAGACCGAGAAAACGAAGGCGACCTGATCATCGCCGCCGAGAAGGTCACGCCGGAAGCGATCGCTTTCATGGTTCGATACACAAGCGGGCTCATCTGCATGCCGGTGGTTGGAGACCGTCTCGACGAGTTGCAGCTTCCGCTGATGGTGGCCGACAACACCGATATTCATCGCACCTCATTCACCGTCTCGGTTGACTTCACGCCGGGGACCACCACCGGGATCTCGGCCGAAGACCGGGCCGCAACCATCATCGCCATGATCGATCCGACTACCCGCCCATCCGATATGGCCCGTCCCGGCCACGTGTTCCCTCTTCGATATTGCGAGGGCGGGGTGCTTCGCCGCCCCGGACACACCGAAGCCGCCGTTGACCTGGCGCGCTTAGCCGGCCTCTACCCGGCGGGCGTTCTGTGTGAGATTGTCAATGATGACGGCTCGATGGCCAGGGGAGCCGACCTGGAGCGCTTCGCCAAGGAGCATGGGATCCACCTGGTGACGATTGCCGATCTGATCGCCTATCGGCGCCAGATCGAGCAACTCGTCACTCGCACCAGCGAAGTGGTGCTACCGACACCGGCCGGGGAATTCCGGGCCATCGGCTATCGCGACCACGTGGGGGGGGCCGAGCATCTGGCTCTCGTGCACGGCGACATCCACGACGGCAGCCCGGTTCTGAGCCGGATCCACTCCGAGTGCCTCACCGGCGATGTCTTCCGCAGCCGTCGCTGTGATTGTGGCGACCAACTGGAATTGGCGATGGAGCAGATCGTGGCGGCCGGTGCGGGCGTTGTCGTCTATCTGGGGGGCCACGAGGGACGCGGCATCGGGTTGCTGGGCAAGCTGGAGGCCTACGCCCTGCAAGATCAAGGTCGCGACACCGTTGAAGCCAATCTCGACCTGGGCTTGCCCGCCGACGCCCGCGATTACAGCTCGGCGGCGCAGATCCTGCGCGATCTGGGCGTGTCGTCGGTGCGCCTGCTGACCAACAATCCCACCAAGGTGGAGGCGATGGATGAGGCCGGCATCAAGGTCAGCGATCGGCTGCCCCTGATGGTTTCTCCGAGTGACGTCAACCATGGCTACCTGCGGGCCAAGGCGGAGAAGCTGGGTCACCTGCTGTGAGTGACTCACACGACTCCGAGCTACTGGGAGAGTTCGACGCCTCCGGCCTTCGGATCGGCGTGGCGGCGGCCACGTTCAATGCGGAGATAACCGACGGCCTGCTCGAGGGAGCTCTGTCGGTTCTGGATGACGCCGATGTGACTGTTGTCCGGGTCGCCGGCTCGTTCGAGCTTCCTCTGGTGGCTAGTGCTCTGATCGACAAGGGCTGTGACGCAGTCGTAGCCATCGGCGCGGTCGTCCTGGGTGAGACCGACCATTACGAGCACATTGCCCGGGAAACCGCCCGCGGGCTGCAGGATGTCATGCTCGCCACAGGAGTCCCGGTCGCGTTCGGTGTCCTTACCGTCCGGAATGTCGAACAGGCCCGAGAGCGCAGCCTTCCCGGCCCCGGCAACAAAGGCACCGAAGCAGCCGAGGCGGCAGTAAGGACGGCTCGCCTTCTCAACGACCTCCGGGTACCGGGCAACGACAGCTGACAGCGGACAGCCGGATGCCGGATCGCAGCAAACTTGCTCCTTCGGCGCGGGATCTGCCTACACTCCAGCTTCACAATTGAGAAAGCGGAGGCGCCTGCTTCCCACCCGGCTGCTCACGGCACGCCGAGGTCCCGGATGAACAGCAGGCTGGCCCCTGCTGTTTTTGTTTTCCATCTGAGGAGGGCCATATCGCCACCGAACCGCGAGTAAATGATCGGATCCGAGCCAAGACAGTTCGCGTCGTCGCTCCCGACGGCGCCCAGATCGGCCTCAAAGACATCGAGGAAGCTCTCTGGCTGGCCAACCAGCTGGGGATGGACCTGGTTGAGGTTGCTCCCGGATCCGATCCGCCAGTCTGCCGGCTCATGGATTACGGCAAGTACAAGTATGAGCAGTCGGTCAAGGCACGCGAGGGGCGGAAGAAATCAACTCGCACAGTGATCAAAGAGGTCAAGTTCAAGACCAAGATCGATAGTCACGACTTCGACACCAAGGTCCGGCGGGCAGCCGGATTCCTGGAAGAAGGCCACAAGATAAAAGCGGTAGTCATGTTCTTCGGTCGGGAGATAACTCATCCCGACCGGGGCAGAGACCTCCTGGATCGAATGGTGGCCGACCTGGACGGGATAGCGCTCGTAGAGTCGCCTCCCCGGTTGGACGGTCGCAACATGACGATGGTCTTGTTGCCGGACAAGGTAGGCCAGAAGGCCCGGGCCGTAGCCGCGGCGGAAGCGGCCGCCGAAGCGGAAGCGGCCGCCGAAGCAGAAGCGGAAGCGGAAGCGGAAACGGAAGTCGGAACTCCGGCAGTCGCCGAACTCGACACCGGAATTGACGGGTCCGAGCCGGAAGTGGACATAGAAGAGACGCCGGCGCCCGAGGCCGATGAAGTCGCCGAAACAACAGAAACGGTCACTGCCTCTGCGGTGACGACGGAGGAAGATGATGCCAAAACAGAAGACACACAAGGGGGCTAAGGCCCGGTTCAAAGTGACCGGGACCGGCAAGCTCCGGCGGCGTCATCAGGGAATGAACCACCTGAAGGCCGCCAAGTCGAGCCGACGCAAACGCCGCCTGACCGGCGAGTCTGAGGTGGCCAAGGCCGACACCAAAGAAGTCAAACGAATGCTGGGGAGGTAGTCGGATGGCACGCGCAAAACATGCTGTTCCTTCCAAGGCCAAGCGCCGCAAGGTACTCAAACAAGCCCGTGGCTACACCGGCGCCCGCAGTCGGCGATACCGCACGGCCCACGAGCAGGTGCTGGGCGCCCGCGACGACGCATTCGCCCACCGGCGGGCCAAGAAGGGTGACTTCCGTCGCCTGTGGATCACCCGTATCAACGCGGCTGCCCGTCAGAACGGCACGACGTACTCGCAGTTGATGTCCGGCCTCAAATCGGCCGAGGTTGACATCGACCGCAAGATGCTGGCCGAGCTGGCCGTCAATGAGCCGGCGGCCTTCGCGGCTCTCGTCGAGGTAGCCGGCCAAGCCAAGAAGTAGATGCAGGAACTGGACGCCATTCTCGGCTCCGCATCGGAGCGGATCGACGCTGCCGTCACCCTCGTCGCGCTCGACGAGCTGGAGTCCGAACTGATCGGCCGGCGCTCTCTGATCACAGAGAAACGGCGGGGTCTCGGGCAGCTCGACCCTGCCGAGCGTCCGGCGGTCGGAGCCAAGTTGAACCAGGCCGCCCAGCAGCTGGAGGGTCTGTTGGCGGCGCGGCGGCGGGTACTGGAGCGAGAAGCAGAAGATCGACTGCTGGCTGAGGATCGGGTCGATGTCACCGTGACCCGCCGTCCGCTGCGGGCCGGCACCTCGCATCTGATCACCCAGACCATCGACGAGATTGCCGACATCTTCACAGCAATCGGATATCAGATCGCGGACGGTCCCGAAGCCGAAACTGCCTGGCACAACTTCGACGCGCTCAACACACCCTGGTGGCATCCCAGTCGGTTGGAGAGCGACACCATGTACCTGGACTACGGCGATCCGGAGGATGAGATTCTGCTTCGGACCCAAACATCAACGGTGCAAGCCCGCACGATGGAGTCTCGACCGCCCCCGGTCCACATCATCGCTCCGGGCCGGTGCTATCGGACCGATACTTTCGACGCCACCCACTCGCCGGTTTTCCACCAGTTCGAAGGCCTGGCCGTTGCCGAGGGCATTACCTTCGCCGACTTGAAGGGCACGCTCGAGTACTTCGCCCGTGAGTATTTCGGTCCGGATCGCACCATCAAACTGATTCCCCATTTCTTCCCCTTCACTGAACCTTCAGCGGAGATGCATGTCTCATGTTTCGCCTGCGATGGATCGGGCTGTCGGGTGTGCAGCCACAGCGGCTGGCTGGAGTTGCTCGGTTGCGGCATGGTGGATCCGAACGTGTTCGAGGCCGTCGGGTACGACCCCGCCGCCGTCACCGGCTTCGCTTTCGGGGGCGGCATCGAGCGGGTGGCGATGGTCCGCCACGGCATCGAGGACATCCGCCACCTGTTCGACAATGACCTGCGGGTCAATGAGCAGTTCGTATGAGGGTTTCGCTGCGCTGGCTGCGCGAGTTCATCGACATCCCGATCACCGACCCGGTAGAGATTGGTGACTTGCTGGCCGGGCTGGGGCACGAAGTGGAGGGGATCGAGGTCCTGGAACTGCCGTTCACCGGGGTAAAGGTGGCGAAGGTGGAGGAAATCCGGCCTCACCCCGATGCCGACAAGATCAGGCTGGTGACTGTCGACCGGGGGGACGGAACCCAGGAGGTGGTGTGCGGAGCCTGGAACTTCGAGGTGGGCGATCTGGTCACCCTGGCAACGGTTGGGGCCGTACTGCCCGGTGATTTCGAGATCGGCGCCCGTGAGATTCGCGGCGTGGTGTCAGAGGGAATGATCTGCTCGGAGCGTGAGCTCGGATTTGGCGAAGACCACGAAGGAATCCTGGTGCTTCAGGGAGAATTCGAGCTCGGGCGGGATTTCACCGACTACCTCGAGCTACCCGATGTGGTGTTCGATTTGTCCATCACACCCAACCGTCCGGACGCCATGTCCATGCTCGGAATCGCCCGCGACCTGGCTGCCAAGCTCGACCTGCAACTGCGAGAGCCGGTGATCACGATCGAGGAGATCGATCCCCCCACCAACCTCCAGATTGAGATCGCCGACAGTACGGGATGTCCGCGCTTTGTCGGCCGGGAGGTGCGAGGAGTTGTCAGCGGTCCTTCGCCGATTTGGATGCAGGCCCGGTTGCGGGCGGCCGGAGTAAGGCCGATCAGCAATCTGGTCGACCCCACCAACTACGTGATGATGGAATTGGGCCACCCCACCCATGCGTTCGATCTCGACCAGGTGGCCGGTGAGCGACTGGTCATCCATCGGGCCGGGTCGGGAGATACGCTCACGACACTCGACGATGTCGAGCGCAGCCTGGATCCGGGCGACATCGTCATCTCCGACGACAGCGGCATTGTTTCCCTGGCCGGTGTCATGGGCGGAGGTCCCACCGAGGTGTCCGGGTCAACCACCCGGATCCTCGTCGAGGCGGCTCACTGGGATCCGCCCGCCATCCTCTACAGCTCCAAGCGGCACAATCTGCGCAGCGAGGCCTCGGCCCGCTTTGAGCGTGGAGTTGATCCCAACCTTTCTGCGCGGGCCGCCGCCCGGGTGACGCAGTTGCTGGTTGAGTACGCCGGGGGAGAGGCGGCCAGCCGAGTCGTAGATGTCTACCCGCAACCGGCCCAAGCGTGGACCGTGGAGCTGCCACTGGCTGAGGTGCCCCGGATCCTCGGAATCGACATACCCGACACCAAAGTGGCCGGTTTGCTCACCGGTCTCGGGATGGCCGTGACCGGCGAGGATCCGCTCACCGTCGAGGTCCCGACCGGACGCCCCGACTTGACCCGCCCAATCGACCTGATCGAGGAGGTCGCCCGCCTCCATGGCTACGACGAGATACCGGGCACATTGCCCCACGGCACGGGCGGCGGATTGACCCAGGGGCAGCTGCGGGCCCGCTTGCTGCGTTCTGTCCTGACCGGAGCCGGCCTGAGCGAGGCGAATACCCTGGGGTTTATCGGAGTTGCCGACCTCGAAGCACTCGGCCTGCCTGAGGAGGACCCTCGCCGCGCCACGGTACGAGTCAAGAATCCACTCAGCGAGGCTGAGGAGACGCTGCGGTCCACCTTGCTGCCGGGTCTCATCAAGGCTGCAGCCCGCAACGTTTCCTACGGCCATGGCGATGTCGCCTTGTTCGAGGTCGGACGGGTTTTCCGCCATGTTCCATCGCCGATTGACGAGCGGATACCACATCAACCCCCACACCTGGCAGCCCTGGTGACCGGAGCAGTGGAAACGGGTCTCGAAGACTCCAATCGCAGCGCCGACGTCTACGACCTCACGGGACTGGTGCAGACGCTGTCCGAGCGGCTCGGGTGGCACGACGTGACCATCCGACAAGCCGAGGTGGCCGGGCTCCATCCCGGACGCGCCGCCGAAGTCCTCAAGGGCGGTGAAGTGATCGGCACGGTCGGTGAGCTGCATCCCGCCGCGGCCCGGCAGTTTGACTTCACGGAACGGGTGGCCGTTCTCGAGGTAGCAGTTGAGCCTCTGCTGGCAGAACCGGACTGGTGGAGATTCTCTGCTCCCAGTGTTTACCCGCCCCAGAAGTTCGACCTCGCTTTCGAGATGGAGACGTCGATCCCGGCCTCCGCCCTGGTGGCCGCGGTGGCCGGTTCAGTCGATTCCGGTCTCGAGTCCGTGCATCTCTTCGACGAGTTCGACCTCGGCGGGGGAAGAAAGAGCCTGGCGGTAACGGTCGTGATGAGGGCGTCGGATCACACCATGGCCGATGAGGAGGCCCAGCAGATCAGGTTGGCCATGATCGAGCACGTCCAGTCCGATCTGGACGTCAAGCTCCGCGGCGGCGAGTGAGCCGCAACGTTCAGCGCCTGCTCGAGGGCCCGGTTGAGGACATCGCCCCCGGGCTGCTCGGTTGGCGGCTCCGCACTGAGATGCCCGGAGGGTCGACTGAAGTTGTCATCACTGAGGTCGAGGCCTACGCCGGTGAGAGGGACCCGGCCAGCCATGCGTACCGCGGTCGCACCGCTCGCAACGGCTCAATGTTTGGGGAGCAAGCGACGCTCTACGTGTATCGGTCCTATGGACTTCACTGGTGCATGAACATTGTCACCGGCGGCCCCAACGATCCCTCGGCCGTGCTGGTCCGAGCCGGCAAGCCCGCGATCGGGGCCGATGTCATGGCCCGACGGCGCGGCCGGACCGATCACCTTTCCGATGGCCCGGGCAAACTGACCCAGGCATTGGGAGTCACCGGCGACCACGACGGAACGTCGGTGCTGACCGGACCGGTGAAGCTGCTGGAGGGATCAAACGGGGGAAGGCAGATCGTTGCCACTCCCCGGGTCGGGATCAGCAAGGCCGTGGCCTGGCCCTGGCGCTTCGTGCTGCTGGAGGCCTAGGGGTCTTCCTCGGGATTGACCCAGACGGTCACGGTATCGACAGCCTCGGTCCCGGCGGCGGGAGACTGCTTCCAGACCCGGCCGGCCCGGCGGCCGGCGTCTGCCGCGACGTCTTCAGCCTGTTCGATGACCTGCACCGGGATCCCATAGACGGCGAACTCGGCCTCGGCATCCGCTCGTTTGAGCCCCAGCACGCCGGGAACCTCGGAGCCCGGTTCGGGCCCGGCCAGGGTGATGGTGACGAGAGTGCCTGCCTGGGCGGGAACCCCGGGGTCGGGGGCCTGGCCGAAGATCGTCCCTTGCTCCAGGTTGCCTCCGTCCGCCCAATCGAGACGGACTTCGTAGCCGGCCCGGTCGAGGGCACTGACCGCTTCCCCTAGCTCCAGTCCGATGACCGGAGGCACCTCTCCGGCGCCAATCCCCACGATGTCGGATGGGTTGTGAACTGGGCAGATCACGGTGGGAACGTCCGTGGGTGGAAGCTGCAGCCGGTGGATGTGCTCGTGGGGGCAGAGCGGTCCCGCCAGGTAGCCGGTCGAGAGATCAACATCGACGTCGACGGTGCCGTCCTCGCCGGCGACCGCCAGTTGTGAGTACGGGACGGTGGCGAGGGCGTTGAGGGAGAAGAGGGCCCAGATTTCGGCCGGCCAGGTGCCGCCCGTCACCGTGATCGCCGTCGTCGGGTCCTCCATCACCTCGTTGGTCTCGGCGAAGCCGACCCAGACCGATGTCACC
>JBPCTX010000286.1:0-5109 GCA_051011455.1 Acidimicrobiia bacterium
GTCGAGCAAATCGAGAGCGCTGATGACATCGCTCATTGGTAGAAGTCTCCCGCCCGGGCCGAGATGGTGCCCGCCAGGCCTGCCACCTGCTCCGAGAGGCCGTCGTCGATAGTGAGCTGACGGGTTCTGGTCAGGAATCGGTAGGAGTCCTGGGCCAACACCACCCCCACCCGATCCTGCAGATCTGCCACCGCTCCCCCGGCCCAGGTCGAGTCTGCTGCCAGGTCGGACGCCGGTCCGGCGGTTTCGACCGCTTCGCCCGTGAGCAGGGAACGGGCCACCTCGGCCGTGGCCCGGTTCCGGGAGCGAGTGCGACGCACCAGCGGCAACAACGCCTCGTCGATGGAGTCGAGCCACCCGGCCGCTTCCCTATCGGCGGCGGCGGGAGTGTCGGGGCCGTGACGCCACAACGTCTCCGACAGCTGCAAGAGAGCATGACCTTCTCCGGTCCCGTCCCAGGCGGCCGCGGCCCGCCGGGCAGCAACCCCGGCCCGCAGCGACATCGCCGAAGCGAGTTCACGTTCAATGGCGGCGCGATCCGATCCCGACGGTGGGGCCACCAGCTCCCGGGCTCCCACCAGACTCTTGGATGACTCAACCTCCGACGCGAAGGCTTCCTCGGCCAGGCTGTGCAGGCCATTCACGACCGAGCGATCGGTGTCGATCCCATCGGCGATGGCGGCCGTCTTCTCGATGACCTCGGCCACTGCCCCCTCGGTCGACTGGCGAACGACCGCCCGGCGCAGCTCCGGGTCCGAGATCAATGCCAGCTCGCGGCGGATGGCCGCAACCGCATCAGGGTGCAGGCCGCCATGGCGCGGATAGATCACCTGCTCAGAAACATCGAAGATCAAGGAGGGATCGGCCTCCAGTAGCAATTCGCGGCTCTTCAACATGGAAGCG
This sequence comes from Acidimicrobiia bacterium, assembly GCA_051011455.1. Taxonomy (GTDB): domain Bacteria; phylum Actinomycetota; class Acidimicrobiia; order Spongiisociales; family SHLN01; genus SHLN01. The sequence continues at coordinate 904 of JBPCTX010000286.1, forward strand.
AAGTCGCTCAGGATGAGCTTGCGAGTCTCGGGATCAGGCCCGAGGCGGTTGAGCACGAACAAGATCGGCAGCCCCCGTGTCCGGATCTGATCGAGGAACTCCCAGGCTGCGGCGTCGGCGTAGCGGAGCGCACTGGCAACGAAGATGCACAGGTCGGCCACCGCCAGAACCTGCTCCCCGATGACCCGGCTCTCGGCGTACACCGAGTCAAAGTCGGGGGCGTCGATCACCGTGAGCTGCTCGGTGATTGGATCATCGCCTGCCACCACCCCGGCTTCGTCGCGCCCAATCAGCTCGCCCAGGAGGCGCTGGTAGCGCATGGCATGGCGGCGGTTGGCCCAGACCACCGGTGAGCGGGTGGTGGGGCGAAGCGCTCCCGGCTCGCTGGCCCGCTGGCCCGCCAGCGAGTTCAGCACCACCGACTTGCCGCTGCCGGTGGGCCCAACCAGCACCGCCACCACCGGGGCTTCCGGGTCCTCCAGTCGGGGCAACAGGTATTCGCGTATGGAACGAACCAGTTCGGTGCGAGCGCGCTCGCGGTCGGCCTGGTCCGGCCCCGGAACCTGGAACTGGAAGCTCTCCAGGGCCCCGGCCAGATCCTCGAGCGATGAGCGGAGGGCGGCAGCAGCAGTCATGTGTTGGCCGATTGTCGCACCCCCAGCGCTTTCTGTCACAGTCAATCTCTACATTCGGTGGTATGGCATATGTAACAACAGATGGACTCATCACCAAGATCGACGGGTTGGTCACCGAGGACCGCGGCCTCGCCACCCTGCTGGCGGCGCAGGACGAAGCGGCCTGGGCCGACGTGGTGGAGCGTGCCCTGGCAGTCGGAGCCCATGGCCTGGTCACGATGGGGCTGGATGTCGGGCTCGATACGGTGCGTGACGAGGTGCGCCGACAGGTGGAGCAGGCCACCTCGCAGGCCGAAGCTCGCGTGGCCGAGATGCTGTCCGCCGCAGAGCAGGTATACCGCGAACAGCTGGATCCGGAGGTCCGCTCCTCGATGCTGTCCCGGTCGCTGCGCGAGTTCCATCACTGGCGGGAGGCCTTCTTCGCCGGCATGGACGTCGACCAGGCCGGCAGCCTGGGCGGCCGCTTGGTAGAGCGGCTCGAAGGGCTGGTCGGCGACGATGGCGTTCTGGAGAGACAGCTGGCTGCCGCCCTCGATCCTGCCGCCGACGGGTCGGCCATCGGGAGGCTGCGCCGGGAGATGCTGGAGGAGATTCGCCAGCTGCGGGACACCGTGCACGGTGAGAAGGGGCGCCGGCTCGAGGCCGAGAGCGGCACCCGCAAGGGGTTCGATTACGAAGACGTTGTCGAGGAGCGGGTCCGGGCCTGGGCGGCCGGGGTGGGCGGATGTGTGGTTGAGCGAACTTCAATGGAGGGAGGATCTCTCGGACGCGATTCGCTGGTCGGCGACCTGGTCGTCGTCTTCCCCGACGGGGGCCGGGTTGTGATCGAGGCCAAGAACACTGGCCGGATAACGCTGGCGGGCAGCGACGGGATCCTCGACGAGCTGGACCGCGCCATGGCCAATCGCCGGGCCGACGTGGCGATTTGCGTCAGCGCCGCCGATGCATTCCCGGCCGAGGTCGGCGCCTTCGGTGTTTACGGCAGTCGACTCCTGGCGGTCGACGACGGCGATGGTGACCTGTTGGACGCGGCGCTCCGCATCGCCGGCCTGCTGCTGACCCTGGCCCGCCCGGCCGACGGTGACACGTTCGACCGGGCAGCCCTGCTTGATCAGCTCGACCGGATACAGCAGCTCACCAAGCGGTTCTCTTCAACCAAGCGAACCCTCACCGAGGCCCAGCACGGCATCGATCTGGCCAAGGAGAGTCTCGACGCCATGCGCTCGGACCTGCTGCAACTGGCACAGTCGGCAACGGCCGAAGTGGGCGGCGCCGGGGCCTAGAGGCCCCCAAAGAGGTCGTGGGGGTGGTCGTCCGATAGTTCAGCCCCGGCCAGGAGAGTGAAGTCTTCCCAGGGGTAGACCTCGACAACCACCTGCTCGGGGACCTGGAACCAGAAACCGTCTGGATCAACCTGGGTGGCGTGAGCTCGCAAGGCGTCCCGGGCCCGCCCGATCGTTGAGTCGATGGGAACCCGCACATCAACGTGGGAATCCTCCCCCTCCGGGATACGGCTCAGCCAGCGGCCGAGCGGCGACTCCAGTCCGCGGGCCAGCATCGCCTCGTGCAGGCTGACCACCCGGCCCCGGGAGAACACCGGCGCCAGCAACCGCTGCGGGGCCCAGGCTTCGCCGGCTTGCGGAAACCGGGCGGGATCCGAAGCGGCATGGAAAGCCTTCAACGCCAGCTCGTGGACTCGCAGATGATCGGGATGCGGGTAGTACTCGTGATCGTCGTAGCCGAGGATGACCTGGGGCCTCTCCCGGCGAATGATCGCCACCATGGCAGCGACGGCTTCCTCCTCGTCAGCGTTGGTAAAGGCGTCCGGCCTCCGGTTGGCCTCAGAATCCGGCATTCCCGAGTCCCGGTATCCGAGGCGATAGATCTGGGCGAATCCGAGGATGGCCGCTGCCGTCTCCAGCTCCTGGTCACGAACGGCGGCCAGGTCTGCGACCACCTCGGGCCGATCCATCGCGGGATTGAGGATGTCACCCTCTTCTCCGCCGGTGGCGACCATCAATGTGCAACGGACCCCGAGGTCCGAATAGTGGATCACCGTCCCGGCGCCCTTCGAGCTCTCGTCGTCGGGGTGGGCGTGTATAGCGAGCAGGCGGCGGTCCATGGGCCGGGCAGTATCCCACAAGAGCTGGCCAGCGCCGGTCAGGTTTGTGCCATGACCGCGGTGGCGGCTCTGCCTTCCGTGCAGTTCTCGAGCAGCGGGCAGTAGGTACACCAGGGGCCACCCACCCGGGGCATGTCCTCCCCGGCTGCCCAGCCCGAACGCAGGGCGGTCACCATGGCCGCGACCCGTCCCGCCAGGTCGGTCAGCCCGATCGCGGTCGGCTGGGCGCTGTGGCGCTCACCGGTCTTGACCGAGACCGCCTCAACTGCCGCCGGCACCTCGTCCTTCTCGAGGGCCCACATCAGCGCGTAGAAATCGAGCTGGTCATCGACATCGGCGATCCGGCCGGTCTTCCAGTCGACCAGCTTCACCCGACCCTCTTCGTCGAACACGGCATCGATCCGTCCCCGCAGCACCAGGTCCTCCTGCGGTTCCACCTCCAGCTGCACCTCGGCACCCTGAAAGCCGTCGACCGGGAATTTGACGAATCTCTCGTACAGGGCTTGAGTCTCGGCCACCAGGCCCGGGATCTGGCTCGGCTTGACCCCCAGATCGCCCATACTCAGGTTGAGCGACGGGGCACTGCCGATCTCCTCCTTGCACACCTGCTCGAACTCATCGCTCGAAATCGGGCCCTGCTGCAGGTGTCGGGCAAAGATCCGGTGGGCCAGCCCTCCCACGAAGCTGGCTCGAGAGGGTGGGCCGTACTCGCCGCGGAACCGGGCGTTGGCGCTCTCGGGGCAACGTTCATAAGTCACAAACGACGAAGCGGACACAATCAGACGCTCGCCGGGCGCCACTGCAGGGAACTCAATCACCGGGCCATCGTATTGGACCGCGAGGGCCTAAGCACCCCGGCCGAGTACGCTCCGCTCGCATGACCTGGCCACGAAGACTCCTGTGGGGCGTGCTCGGAATTGTCTTTCTGGTTCTGGGAGCCTTCACCGCCCGCTCGATCATTGGCCACGGCGAGGTGCTGCCCGGAGTTTCGGTGGCCGGAGTCGATCTCGGTGGGTTGGGCGCAGACGACGCCACCCACGCTGTGCTGGCCCTCGAAGACCAGCTGGCCACGTCCGCCGCATCCGTAGTGATCGAAGGCACCAGCTTCCCTCTCGATCCCACCCAGGTGCAGTTCAGCCTCGACAGTGAGATGATCGTGAGTTCCGCCCTCGAGGCCGGCCGTCGCTCCGGATTCAGGCAATTCGCCGACTGGGTGTCTGGCCGGGAGTACGAGGTCGAGGTCACAGGCCGGCTCAGCCAAACAGCAGTTGAGCAGCTCATCGACCAATGGGAGGCCGAAGGCATAACCACCCCCGTCTTCAACGGCGACATTCGCTTCGAAGACGCCACCCTGATCATCGAGCTTCCCCGTCCCGGCAGCCGGGTCGACCGGGCCACAGCCGCCGACCTCATCCTGGCCGCACTCCTGGATCGCAACCACCGATCCGC
>JBPCTX010000287.1:0-6584 GCA_051011455.1 Acidimicrobiia bacterium
CCGTCATACTGGGCGAATGCGATCTATTGGCGTGGTCTTGCTCCTGCTCGTGGCCGCCTGTGGAGGGGGCGAGGAGGCTGAATCCGCGTTGCCGGGAGCACCGGCGCCTCTCTGTGCCGACGTGGTGGAAGTGGAAGTCACCGCCGAGACGGCCGGGACCTATCGCTTCGACGTCACCGTTCGGTCGCCCGACACCGGGTGGGAGAAGTACGCCGATGCCTGGGAGGTGCGGAGTCTCGACGGGACCGTGCTCGCCACCAGGGTGCTGGCGCATCCGCACGTTGATGAGCAACCGTTCACCCGGTCGTTGGGCGGTGTCGTCATCCCGGCAGGAGTGACGGAGGTCGAGGTAGCGGCCCGGGACCTGGTGGAAGGGTTCTGCGGGGAGACCGTAGCGGTGCCGATTCCATAGGTGATTGTGGCTAGTGGCCGACTCTCAACAGCAGTTGCGTAGCAACTGCCAAACAACCCGAAGGGTTGTCCCCCACCCCGTCTCCGCCTTCGGCGGATCCACCCCGCCCTCAGGGCGGGGAAGAAGATTGGGCCAGCCGGGACGGCGGAGCCACTCTGCCCTCAGAGTGGGGAAGAGGATTGGGCCAGCAGGGACGGCGGAGCCACTCTGCCCTCAGGGCGGGGAAGAAGATTGGGGGACGTCGGACTGGGCGACGATTCCGGCGATTCAGCGAAGATGCTCGGCCAGGACCGCCCAGACCTCGGGCTTGGCCAGTTCTCTTCTCAGGAAGGTGAGGGTTCGGAGGAAGGTGGGGATGGACTTTTCCACCGACATCGGGTTGGGGCGGGCGGCGGCGAGGACGTCATCGTCGGGGCGGAGAACCACTACGTCGGTATCGGGCCAGGTGGCAGCGATGATCTCGAGCTCGCGGCTGAGGGACTCGGCCCCCAGGCGATCGATGACTCCCTCGTAGAAGCGGGCATTGTCCCTCTCCTCCTCCGACGCCATCGGGGCGACGATCAGGATCAGATCCAGCGGGTGCTTGGCCTGCTCGAATACCAGGTGAGCACTGGTACCGGAGGCGACGCCGCCGTCTACGTAGTGGCGCCCTCCGATCTCAACCGGCTGATAGATCATCGGGACTGCCGAGGAGGCGGCCACGGCCTCCCGCAGCGTGGCCGGCGGGGAATCCTCTGCCCCGAACACCACCATCCGCCGGTCCTCCAGGTCGAAGGCGGTGATGAGCGTTGTCCGCTCGGGCCAGCCACGTGCCAACGGCCCGGCCAGGTGCTCGGTGTAGTCGGCGATGCCGTCCGGATCGAACGGAGCGGGTCCACCCAGGGTCATCTCCAGACCCGGGCGGCGCAGCCCGGGGATAATTCCATGCCGAACCCAGCGACCGAAGCCACTCGGCCGGGTACGCCTCAGTAGGTAGTCGCCGACGTGTTTGACGTATTCGGCCCGGCTGTGGTCGCCACCGGTGAGAGTCTCGATGCTGAGCCGGTCGGCCCGGGTAACGGCTGCCACCGTGGCGCCGGCCGAGGTGCCGATGATGATCTCGGCGTCGTCGGGGTTCCAACCGGTAGCCGCCTGGATCGCCATCAAAGCGGCGAATTCGTAAGCGGCGCCGGTGATGCCGCCGCCGCCCAGAACCAATCCCACAGAGCTCATAGGGGCGGGACCTTAGTTGCAGGCAGGAGTGGCAAGGGTATTGGCGGGGAAGCGGCCCCTATCGTGGCGGCATGGAGATTCGCCGGCTGGAGACCGACCCGGACCTGGCACAAGTCATGGGCCTGATCGAGCGGCTGGAGTCCGCCACGGGTGTCCCGCCCCTGGGGGAGTCCAAGTTCGTGGACCTGAGCGGGCCGAGGCGTGGTCGCGGCTTGATCGGAAGCGACGGCGAGGTGGTGGCCTATCTACATCTGTTGTGGCACGAGGCGAGCCGGGTGTGGGAGATGGAGCTGGTGGCCGATCCGGACGTCCCCGACGCCGCGGTCCGACAATTACTTGCCGCAGCGTCCGTGGAAGCCGGCGACCGGATGCTGTGGTGGACCTTCGGGGAAACCGGGGGAGTGGCGTTCGCTCTCGAGAATCTGCCCGAGGCTCGCCGCCTGCACAAGCTGGGCGGACCGCTCCCTCCGGTCCAGCAGCCACCGGCGAATCCACCGGCCCTGATCCGGGCATTCCGTCCCGGGGTCGACGAGGACGCCTGGCTGGAGGCCAACAACGGTGCATTCGCCGGGCATGCCGAGAATGGCGGTTGGACCCGTTCGGACATCATCGAGCGCCAGTCTCGCGAGTGGTTCAACGCCGAGGACTTCCGGCTGGCCTGGGTGGACGGGCGGGTGGCCGGCTTCTGCTGGACCAAGCGCCACGGGCCCGAGCTAGGCGAGATCTACGTGGTCGGAGTCCATCCCGACTTCCAGGGACAGGGTCTGGGGCGGCGAATTGTCATCGAAGCGCTGTGGTATCTGGCCGACGTCGGCTGCACCAGGGGAATGCTGTACGTGGACACCGCCAATCAGACGGCGTTGGGTCTTTACCAGTCGCTGGGGTTCACCGCGGACCGGGTTGACCATTGCTTTGAGGTTCCAAAAGGCTGGCCGCACGAGGAGCAGTAGTCGTCGCTCTCGTTGGTGGCCGCCCGGCACCACGGGCAGGGCAGGTCGGTGAAGTCGGTGAGGCTGACGGTGGGGGATTGGATGGGCCGATCGGACCGTCCCCCGGCCAGGACCAGTGCGACGAACAGGGCGATAACAACAATGGCTTCGAGCATGCGCGCAGGCTAGAAGGACCAAGGTTGAATTTCGCGGATTTAGAACGCGTTTCGCGCTCTTAGCTGAGAGCCTCGACCGCCCGGGCCAGTTCCTTGACCAGCCATTCGGCTCCGCGCAATTGCTGGTCGGAGGCCTCGACGGCCTGGCGCAGCATCATGCCGGAGTGATAGACGGCCCAGCGCTCCAACTGCTCGTCGTCCAGCTCCCGGCCGTATCCCTCAACGATGCCGGCTGCCGAGTCGGGTCCGGCCTTGAGGTGGGTGAGCCACAGCAGCCGCGAGTAGTCCCACTCGGGGGGCCCGAGGGTCGCCCACTCCCAATGGAACAGGGTGACGTTGCCGTCGTCATCCACCATGAACTGCTCGGGATTGGGGTCGGTGTGAATGATGGTGGGCTCGCCGACATCCGGCGGATCCATGGCGGCAGCCTGCTCGACTACCTCGGCCGCCAGATGGAGGCGGCCCCGGTATCGCTCCAGGCGCCTGAAAGTGGAGGGGTAGTCGGCGGCAACCCATTCGCCGTCCATGCCGTGGGCGACGTTGCTGAGCAGCCCGGTGTCATGCCCGTGCAGGGCGGCCAGTACCTCGCCGGCTTTGCGACCCAGCGAGATGCTCTCGGGCAGAGAAGCCAGGTTCCACTTGCCGGGCTCGGCGAACTTGACCCATGGAGTGCCTTCTTCTTCGCCGCGATCGATCACGGTTGGCAGGCCGGGAAGGTCGGCCAGGTTGTCAAAGGCCTGCTGCTCGCGTCGCTCGGCCGAAGAGCTGCTGTAGATCTTGACCAGATGGGTCTCAGGACCGTCCCACACCCGGTAGAGGCGACCCACCCCGCTGCCGACCTCGACAATGCGGCCGTCACCTGAGAGTTTTCGGGCTATCTCTGCAGCTTCCATGACGTCGACGTTCCTCCGGTCGGGCCTATCCTTGGGCGCTCAAGCCTAACGACAGGGGCCCTTTTCCCGTGGCAGATTCGATCGATTTCACCTTCCCGGACGGCTCGGTGCACACGTTCCCGACCGGCACCACCGGCCTGGAAGTGGCCGAGAGCATCGGTCCGCGCCTGGCCAAGGCCGCCGTCGTAGTCAAGGTTGACGGGGTCCAATACGACCTGAGCCGGGCTCTGGAGGCGGGTGGGGCCTTCGAAGTGGTGACCGGAACCTCCGAGGAAGGCCGGTTCGTGATCCGGCACTCTTCGGCCCATGTCCTGGCCCAGGCCGTGCTGGATGCCTTCCCGGGAGCGCAGTTCGCCATCGGACCCCCCATCGCCGACGGCTTCTATTACGACTTCGACATCGGCCGCCCCTTCACCCCCGACGACGTCGAGATGCTGGAAGGGCGCATGCTGAAGATCCTGGAGGAGGACCAGCCCTTCGAGCGCGAGGTGATCGATCGTCAGGAGGGGCTGGAGCTGTTCGCCGATCAGAAATTCAAGACCGAGATCATCACAGACGGCGAGGCCAGCCAGGGCGTCGGCGACGGCATCATCACCCTGTATCGCAACCACGAGTTCGTCGACCTGTGCCGCGGACCGCACGTACGATCGACCGGCTTCATCCCCGCTCTGAAACTCCTCCGCAGCGCCGGCGCCTACTGGCGGGGCGACGAGCACAATCCTCAGCTGCAGCGCATCTATGGAACCGCCTGGGAGAGCTCCAAGGAGCTGACCGCCTACCTGGACCGTCTGGAAGAGGCCGAGCGGCGCGACCATCGCAAGCTGGGAGTAGCCCTCGACCTGTTCTCGTTCCCATCCGAACTGGGATCGGGACTTGCCATCTGGCACCCGAAGGGAGCTTTGGTCCGGAAGCTGATCGAGGATTACAGCCGCAACACCCACCTGGCGCACGACTACGACATCGTCAGCACCCCCCACGTGGCCCGCGCCAACCTGTGGGAGACCTCCGGTCACCTCGACTTCTATGCCGAAGGCATGTATCCGGCCATGGAGCTCGATCACGGCCAGGACTACTACGTCAAGCCGATGAACTGCCCCTTCCACATCCTCGTGTATCAGAGCAGCGCCCGCAGCTATCGCCGCCTGCCGATGCGCCTGTACGAGCTGGGGACGGTGTACCGCTATGAGCGGTCCGGTGTGCTGCACGGCTTGCTGCGGATCCGCGGATTCACCCAGGACGACAGTCACATCTTCTGCACCGAAGAGCAGCTGGCCGACGAGCTGCAGAACCTGCTCGACTTCACGCTGATGGTGCTGCGCGACTTCGGGTTCGAGGAATTCGAGGCCGATCTGTCCACCCGGCCCGACAAAGCGATCGGCGATCCCGAGCTGTGGGACCGGGCCACCGAAGCGCTGCGAGCTTCGATGGAAGTGGCCGAGCTGCCCTATGAGGTGGCCGAGGGCGAAGGAGCGTTCTACGGGCCCAAGATCGACGTGCACGTGCGCGATGCCATCGGGAGACGCTGGCAGCTCTCGACTATTCAGGTCGATTTCGCCCAGCCGGAGAACTTCCAGCTGGAGTACAACAGTTCCGCCAACACCCGGGAGCGGCCGGTGATGATTCACCGGGCCCTGATGGGCTCGATCGAGCGCTTTGCCGGGATCCTCATTGAGCATTACGCCGGGGCCTTGCCCGGTTGGCTGGCCCCGGTACAGGCGGCGGTGCTGCCTGTCGCCGACCGTCACAATGACTACGGAGCCGAAGTGGCCGCTCACCTGGACAGCCTCGGGCTGCGGGTGGAGGTTGACGATCACGACGACACTCTGGGCGAGAAGGTGCGGCGCGCCATCACCTCCAAGACCCCGGCGGTGCTGGTGGTCGGTGACGACGACGTCGAACACCGCACGGCCGGGCTGCGCCTGCGCGATGACGAAGGCGAGCAGCGCGGGGTGGCGCTGGAGGAAATCGGCGCTCGCCTCGTTGAGCTGTACGCCCCGCCTCGCTGATGGATGTGCTGTGGGCGGGTTGGCGGTCGGCCTACATGACCGAGGTCCAGCAGGGAGTGGACTCAGACGCCTGCCTGTTCTGCGAGCTCCCCGAGGCCGGTGACGAAGCCGTCTACATCCTGGAGCGGGGGGAGGCGGCCTATTCGGTGCTCAACCTCTATCCGTACACCAGCGGCCACTTGATGATCACTCCCTTCCGGCACGTCGGTGCGCCCGGCGACATGACCAGCCAGGAGCAGGCCGATGTGTGGCGGCTGCTGGCCCGCAGCCAGGCGGCTCTCGACGCTGTCGTCGGCCCCCACGGATACAACCTGGGGGTCAACCAGGGGAGAGCGGGGGGAGCCGGGGTGCTCGGCCACTTCCATCTTCACGTCGTTCCCCGCTGGACCGGCGACGCCAACTTCATGACCGCCACCGCCAACGCCCGCATCCTGCCGGAGGCGCTGGCCGACACCTGGCGGCGCCTGCGAGACGAACTGGCCGACTGAGCCGAACCGACCGCTGATGGCTTGCCTCCCTGCCGCCCTGACGTAGGCTGTGGCCCGCCGGACCGCAGCCGCGGGCCGGTCTTTTCTGCAGTCGGCTTCAGCCAGGGAGTGGCATCGTGAAGAGTCTCGTAAACCTGCTCGCCAACCTCGTTCGCCGCTCGCCGTGGGGCGTGTTAGCCGGGGCGCTCGTCCTCACACTGGTGCTGGGCGCCTTCACGTCCCAGCAGGAGATGGCTAGCGGCAACGAGGGCTTCTCGCCCGACTCACCCGAATTCCTGGCCCAGGACATCATCTCCGAGCACTTCTCAGACAACTCCGAGGAACCGGTCCAGATCGTCATGACCGCCCGGGGCACCGACCTGCTGACTGCCGACGGGCTGCGCGACTATCTGGCGGTCCAGGAGTCCATCAAGACCAGCGACGTGCAGGACCTGCTGAAGAATCGGCCCGGCGGCGACATCGTCGGCT
>JBPCTX010000288.1:0-35338 GCA_051011455.1 Acidimicrobiia bacterium
GACTGAGGCCGAGATGAGCGAACTCGTCGTTCGGACTGTTCCGGGGATTCCTGAGGACACCGCGGCAGCCATCGTGGCCCGCGCCGAAGGGATGCCTCTCTATGCGGTCGAGATGATTCGAATGCTCGTCGGTGAAGGTGACATCGCGGCCGAGGACGGGGAGTACCAGTTCACCGGCGAGGTGACCAAGCTGGCCATCCCGGAGTCACTGCAGGCGGTGATCGGGGCCCGCATCGACCGCCTCGACGCAGGTCTGCGCAAGTTGCTGCAGGATGGCGCCATCCTCGGGCAGTCCTTTACACCGGCCGGCCTGGCCGCACTCTCGGGTGTTGGCGGTTCAGACCTGGAGACAGCATTGGTGGATCTGGCACGTCGTGAGTTGATCGAGCCGGTACGAGATCCCCGCTCTCCCGAGCGGGGCCAGTACCGGTTTGTGCAAGGCCTGATTCGAGAGGTCGTGATCGGCCGCATGAGTCGCGATTCCAGGCGTGAGCGGCACATCGACGCCGCAGTCCACTTCGAGTCGCTCGAGGATCCCGAGCTGGCAGTGGTCGTGGCGAGCCACTACCTGGACGCCTTCGAGGCCACCCCGGATGGGCAGGAGGCGACCGATCTACGCAGCCGGGCTCTCGATACACTGACCGCCTCCGTCGACCGGGTCGCTTCCCTTCGATCCCACGAGCAAGTCTTCGCGATGTGTCAGCAAGCGCTGGAGCTAACCGCAGAAGACAGTGAGCGAGCGCCTTTCTGGGAGCGATTGACGGACGCAGCCGCCAAGCTGGCCGACGTCGATTCGGTGCGGCGTTATGGAAACCTGGCTCTTGACCACTACCGGGCCATTAACGATGAGGCCGGGGTAAACAGGCTGGTGCGGTTGCTGGCCTTCGCCCTCACCGAGCTCCAGATCCCCACCGAGGCACTCGATTTGTTGGCAGAGCACCTGCAGGACCGGGACCTCAATGAGGATGCTGAGTTGGCAAGGGCCGGCGTGGTCTTCGCTCGCACACTGATGCTGGCCGGCAAATACGACGGGGCGGTGCGGGAAGCGGATCGGGCGCTGGCGGCCACCGAGCGCCTCGGCCTGGTGCCGGACACGATAGACGGGATGATCACGCGGGCGACGCTGATCGGAGCGGCCGGCCGACGCCTCGAGGCCCGGGTGGTGCTGGAGGGAACCGTGGAGCTCGCTCGTGAGTGGGATCTGCCCCATGCCTCGATCAGGAGCCTCAACAACTTGGGCTATCTATTCGGGCTAACCGATCCCGACTTTGCCTTCGATGCCATCAAATCGGCGCTGCAGGTATCACGCAAGATCGGCGACCGGACTCAATTTCTGTTCATGACTGGGCAGATGTTCGCGTGGCTGATAGGCCGTGGAGAACTCGCACAGATCGATGTCGCCCGCGCCGATCCGTTGCTGGAGGGCGCCCCCGAGTCGTTCCAGTCAACCGCCGATTCCTTCGGCGCGCTGGTCGCTCTCCTGCGAGGCCAGGATGACGAAGCCGAACGCCTGCGAGCCGAAGGTGAGACCCACCGGCAGGCACTCGACGTACAAGGGATTCTCCAGCTGGATGCGACAAACGCCTACTTCGTTGGCGAGCGGGAGGGCCCACGGGCTGGCTTCTCAGCTGCTATTGAGGTGGTGCGCGAGGGACATATGACGGGTGCCCTGAAGGCCTACCCCTGCGCCTGGTCCAATGCCCTCCTATCCGGCGACCTGAAGCTTGTGGATGAAGCGGCGCAGCTGGCAGCCGAGCACTACTCCGAGCCGTTCGATAGATACATCCGGGTTCTCCGACAGATGCCGGCTGTCCGGGAGGGAAATCCAGATGCGATCGCCGCTGCACTCGAAGCGGTTGCCATGCTCGAAGCGGCCAGCAATCCCATCAGCGCTATCGAGGCCCGGGCGGGCATCGCCCGGTTCCTGCCCACCGACCACCCGGACCGGCCGCACCTAATCGAAGCGGCGTTCCGAGGGTGCGATGAGCTCGGCCTCGACGGCACCCGGCGGCGCATCGAGAAGTATGTGGTTGGGGCCGGCTAGCTCCAGTCGACGCTTCCGGTGGTGGGAGTGAGGTGGATCCAGGTTCGGCCCAGGTCCATGGGGATCTCTCGTCCGTCCGGCCGCACGAACCTGAAGAACTCGGCGGTGTTGTCGCGTTCCCACGTGACCGGCCAGGCCTTGCCGTTGCGGAACACCACCGCCTCGCCGCTGCCGACCACCTGGTAGTCGGGCACGGGTTGGCCGGCTGAGTCGAAGCGTCCAGTATCGATCTGCTCCACAAAGGCCACCACCACCGAGTCGGCGGTGATGGGAGCCGCGACAGTGTCGACCGATGGTGAACCCGATTGGCGACGGAAGTATGCGCCCCACCTGAACTCCCAAGAGAGGGTATTCGGCCCGGACATCGCTACATCGATGCTGGTAGCGGGCACGCCCTGGGAGGGGATCCAGGGGTCGTAGCGCAGCACCGGCTCAACCGTGCCCACCCAGCCGTCGGCGGGGAGCTGCTCGAAGTCGTACATCAAGTCGTATACCGGCGGCCGGCCCGCTTCCCGGTAGTAGCCGGGGATGCGGCCGTTGCCCTCGTCTACGGCTACCTCTGACAGAGCTTGCCTGACCGCCGGCACACCGCCGCTGTGAAGCACTCGGGCATCAAAGACCTCTATCAACTTGGGGTCGACCTCACGAACGCTGCGCAGGGGCCCAACCGTGTCGGGATAGTCCGTTTGATAGAGGGCGATCCAACGTCCGACGCCGCCCTCGACGATGACTTCGATGACGAGATCGGCCTCGGCGATGCCGGTTTGAGGGCGAGCCTTGAAGGAGTTGGAGATCTTGCCGATCACCACCCGCTGCGAGGCATCGCCACCAATGCGGCCCGTGAGCGGAGCGATAGCTGCGGTCTCGCTCACGTGGTGATGCAGATTTCCTGCCACCGGCTGCCACCTCGAACGGCCGAACGGGTAGCCGGCGAGGCCATCGCCGGTCCAGAGGAAGTTGTGGATGTGAACCATCGACGTGAAAGGACGAAAGGCACCGGGCGAGTCGGCTCCGTCGCCGTCCCAATCACCGATCACAAGTCGGTCTCTGGGGGCTCCGAAGTACAAAGACCCCGACGAGAGGCCCACGACACCGTCCGCCGGGTCGTTGCTGTAGAAGATGGAGGCCGAGCTAGTGCGGCGGAGGAAGATGCCGTCGCGCCCATTCCCATCCGGGTCGCCTGCGTAGGGGATGTCGGTATGGGTACCGAACCAGAAGACCTGGTCGGCGACGCTGGTGGCGTTGGTGCCGGACAGGAAGACTTGCCCCCCGCGGCTGAGCCCGAGAGTGTCGACTCCGTCCCCATCCCAGTCCCCGGCGAAGACTCGATCACCGGGAAGGCCGAAGTGGAACGACAGGTCCGCCACCGCATCGCCACCAAAGGAAGGGATCTGGTTGGTCAGGTGCGCAGAGCCGTCCAACGGCCGGTACACGCCGGGTGTATCGATGCCGTCCCCGTCCCAATCGCCCAACAATGGGATATCGCCTTGGTTTCCGAATGAGAATGTGTAATCGATTTGGCCCGGCAGCTGGACGTGCCATTTCCCGCTCGGCTCCACCAGAACGACGCGTTCGTTGTCGCCGTCGGCGGCGGCAGCCGACGGCATCGGCAGGAGAGTCGATGCGAACGCGACCGTCAATGCCATGGTCCCGATCGCCCGTTTCATCCCAGCTCCGCTCCTTCCCGCTGAGTGACCCTATCAACGTTGGCGGGTGGGCGGGCATCGTCTGCGACCAGGCAAATCCTCAAGCCCGCCGCGCCAGGATCCGATTACTGGTACATGACTCAGGGGAGCAACGATGTCTGATCTCAGCGGGAATCTCGCCGCGTTCGGGCTGCGTCGCGTCCTCCAGCTCTTGCGGGACGCCGGCACCTCTGGGGAAATGCTGGTGGCAGGCGATGAGGTCAAGGGCCGCGTGTTGTTGAGAGAGGGGCGAATTGCCTACGCCACCACCGCGTCGGGCTCCGACACGGTGGCCGAGTTGGACTCCCTTCTCCGCAGCTACGAGAGCGAAGGTGCCGATGAGGGACTGCGGTCCCTGGAAGATGTCTTGCTGGAGAAGCTGGCCGATGTCACCCATGAGCTCATAGCTCTGCCGGCCGGCGTGTTCGAGGTCGTGGAGTCGTCCGTCGATCACGACGAGGAGGTCTATTCCTTCCCGGTGGATGACGTGCTGGAGCTCGTCGATGCCCGAATTCAGGAGTGGAACGCGATCCGGGAGCTGATTCCCTCCGACGAGGCCGTCTTACGTCTGGTCTCCCGTCTGCCAGATGAGAGCAGCGACGTGACCTTCGATGCAGCAACGTGGAGCCTGCTGGCCGCCATCGGTGGGGGCGCCTCGATGGCTGAGGTTGTTACTTCGCTTGGGACGAAGCAGATTCCAACGGCCAGAGGTCTCGTAGGCCTAATCGAGCGGGGCCTGATCGAAGTCGACACCGACCCCGTGGACACTGCGGTTGAGCCGGCGGTGGAACTGATGATGGAGGCTGAGCCCGAATTGCCCCGCCTCGAACCGGCCGAGGATCCCGTGACATTCTCGAGTGAGGACCTGAGCCGGGACGAGATCGACGACGTCATTCGCAACATCGGCAGGGGCATCTTCCCCGGCTGAACGGGCCGACGAAGCCGCCGCCACCCTCATCGTGGCGCCCATCTCAAGCCGCCTTTCCCAACCCTGCTGGGCCTTCATGGTTTTTCGGTGAAGTGCCGATATTCCACCAACGGCTGCCGGACCGGTCCTCAAGGAAGGAGCCCGGCCCGAGGGCGGCAGAAGAGGAGTTGGCATGGACTACGTGTACGGAGTGCTTCCCGGCCACTCCCGCGGCGAAGCGGAGCTGCTGGTGCTGCCTGAGGAACGTGCGGAAGAGTTGGCGGAGATCAGAGATCTACTTCGGTCCCGGACCTGGGGAGAGCTCCGCAGCAAGGCCTCGCCGGGCCGCTACCGGGAACTGCTGGACAAGCTGGGTTACGGCGAGTTCGCTGAGTTGGCGGCAGAACTCAACATCGGAGCGGGGGTGCGGGGTGCGCTTGAGATGGCTCTGGCCGAATTCGATCCGCATGCAGTGCCACCCGGAGACGCTGAGCCGTTCGACGCCGACGAAGTGGCCGGCGACTCGGACGGCGAGTACCCGCCTGATCCCCACTACCTGCAGAATCTGGTGGTGGCGCCGGAGATAGTGGACCGATGGGGCGAGCGATATCAAGGATCGCATCAGCTGAGTTGCGTGATGTTGCGGGCTGATGGCCTCAACGATGTCATCAGCTCACTGGAAGCCGGCGGTCACACCTGCCGGGAGGACGCCGAGTTGATCAGGGCCGGCATCCGCCAGTAGAGGGCGGGAACTGTGGAGGTCCGATCCACCGAACCGCCAGAGGCGGACGATTAGGTTCGACCCTGACGACAGTTGGGGACGACATCAAGAAACGGCTAGAAGCGATCAGCCTCCGGATCAGCTCGATAGGTGTGGCCCCGGATGATGGCGAGCATGTCATCCTCCAGAAGCAGTTGCTCCTCTTCTCTGCGGTGATGATCGGCGGCGCCGCCGCCGTGTGGGGCCTCCTCTACCTCGCTCTTGGCGAGCCGCTGGCAGGCTCGATTCCCTTGTCATACTCGATCCTGTCGGCTGGATCGATCGCTCTGTTCTCCAGACATAAGCGATACCGGCTGTTTCGGAGTAGCCAACTAGCGCTGACCCTGGTGCTGCCGTTCCTGCTGTCGGTAGCGCTTGGCGGGATAGCCAACTCGTCGGCGGTGGTGCTCTGGTCGCTGACCTCTCCACTGGGGGCGCTGGTGTTCGGGGGCCGGGCCCGTGGCTGGTTCGCCGGGTTTGTAGCCGCCGTGCTGGGCGCCGGGTTGCTGGAACCGGTGGTGGACGGGCCGGCCGGTCTCAGCTCCAGCACTATCACCATCTTCTTCGTCGCCAACATCCTCGGCGTGGCCACCGTGGCCTTCATCCTGCTCCAATACTTCACCAGCCAGCGGGAGTCCGCCTTCAACCTGCTCGCAGATGAGCAGGAGAAGTCCGAAGCTCTCCTCCTCAACATTCTCCCCAAGCAGATCGCTGAGGCCCTCAAGGCTTCCCCGACCACGATCGCCGATCACTACGAGGGCGCCAGCGTGCTGTTCGCCGACGTCGTTGAGTTCACCCCGATGTCGGCGCTCATGACACCAACCGAACTAGTCGAGCTTCTCAACGACGTGTTCACCTACTTTGATGAGGTAGCCGACGAGATGGGCATCGAAAAGATCAAGACCATCGGCGATGCCTATATGGCGGCGGCCGGGGTCCCGGATCCGCGACCGGACCATGCTCACGCTCTCACCAGGATGGCACTCCAGGTTCGCGACTACTTTGCCGCAGGCGAATTCGAGGGCAAGCGTCTGAGTTTTCGTATCGGAATCAACTCCGGGCCTCTAGTGGCAGGCGTGATTGGCACTCGCAAGTTCATCTACGATCTGTGGGGCGATGCGGTCAACACCGCCAGCCGCATGGAGTCGCAAGGAACCCAGGGAGCAATTCAGATCACCCGCGCCACCTACGAGCTCATTAAGGACGACTTCGAATGTGAGCCCCGCGGGACGGTGGCCGTCAAGGGCAAAGGCGAGATGGAGGTCTGGCACGTGGTGCGAGAGCGGCCGGCGATCAGGAGACCTCCGCGCTAGCCGTCGAGCACGCGAGCCACTGCCTCGTCCAGATCCCAGCGCCGGCCTTCGCTAAGAAGTGAGTCTGCGGAGCGAGACCCCAGGACTTCTCTGGCTTCGGCCGCGTATTCCCCCCACAGTCGCAACTCAAGGCTGTGGCCTCCCAGGCGGTCTCTCATTGCCCCGGTAGCACCTAGCAAACGGGCCGCGACGTCAGTGCGGCCCTGTGCCAGTTCGACGGCGGCTGCCTGGTCCAGGGCATGAGCTGTGCAACCCTTGTTTCCGAGCTCGAACAGGGCCCTCACCGCTGCGGCCACGCTTGGGCGAGACTCGTCCACCTGTCCCATCACACGCTGGATGGCGCCGAGCGACTCGTGGAGGTGGCCGATCATGTTGCGGTCGCCGACCACTCGGCTCGAAGCCAGGAGGTTGTCGCACACGGCATATAGGCGCTCCAACTCGCCCTGGCTCAGGTCTCCCGGCCTACGGTTCTCTGCCAGGGTGGCGCCGGCCTCGATCCACTGTGCAAATCCGACGCCGGTGAAGTTGCCGCGGTCTGAGAACGCTTCCATCGCCTGTCCGGCCAGTTGCCGGGAAAGGGCGTAATCCTCATCGAAAGTGGCCAGCAGCGCTCGGTAGCCCAGGGCCCACGCTTCATGGGTCCGGGAGCCGATCTCCCGCGCCGTGTGGAGCGCCTCGTCCAGCCGCGCGGTGGCACTGTCGTTCTCGCCGTGTTCCCAGGCGAACTGGGCAGCGCCAATCAGCACACCGACCCGGAGCTGTGGGTCAACATCTGCCTGTGCCAGGGCGGTCTTGAGCCAGGCGTCCCCTTCCTCGAAGTGTGAGTGAAGCCACCAGAAAGGCCAGATTGAGCGGGCAATTCGCAGGGCCGGCTCAGGTGTCCCTTCCATGACCGTTCGTTCGAGAACCGCCCGCAGGTTGTCGTGATCAGCCTCTAACCGGGCAAGCCATTCGAGCTGGTCGGATGACCGCAACTTGCTGCTCGCTTGTTCGGCCAGGCGGACGAACCAGTTCTGATGGTTCTGGATGTAGTCAGCGTGCTCGCCGGCTTCCTCGAGGCGGGCGGCCGAGTACTCGCGAACCGTCTCCAGCAGCCGGTATCGCATTCCTCCCGGCCGCGATTCGGCCTCGACCATGGACTTGCGAGTCAGCTGAGAGACGAGATCGAGTATTTGGGCGGGTTCGATGGGGTCTCCCGGGCAAACTTCTTCCGCAGCCTCCAATGAGAAGTCGCCCCGGAAGACTGCCAATCTCCTGAGCAGTGCCTGCTCCGGGGCATCCAGCAGGTTGAAGCCCCAGTCCAGGGTGGCTTGCAGGGTCTGTTGGCGAGGGTCGGCGGTCCGGCTCCCTCCAGTCAGCAATGCGAATCGATCGCCAAGCCGGGCATCGATCTGCTCCGGAGTCAGAACGTCCGACCGGGCGCCGGCCAGCTCGATTGCCAGAGGTATCCCGTCGAGACGGCGGCAGATTGACCCGATGGCTTCCTCGTTGTCGGGCGTGAGTATGAAGCCGTGACGGACGGAAGCGGCCCGCTCCACGAAGAGGGCGACCGAGTCGTACGCGATCGGCTCGTCGGTCTTTGAGGACGGAGTGGCAGGCGGGGTGGCTAGAGCCGGGATCGGCCATGTCGTTTCTCCCTCAACACGGAGGGGCTGGCGGCTGGTGGCAAGGATCTGGACATGCCGGCATGTGTCCAGCAGGAATCCGGCAGTATCGGCGCAGGCGTCGATTAGATGCTCGCAGTTATCCAGCACGAGCAGCAGTCGGTGGTCTCTGATCGTGGCGACCAACGACTGCCTGAGATCGAGGGCGGCATGCTGGTCGACGTTCAGTGCGGCCGCCAAAGCCTGGTCAACCAGGGAGGAGTCTCGGAGCGGTCCCAGTTCGACTATCCAGGTCCCGTGCGTGAACTGCTCGGCCCGGGCGGCAGTTTCAATGGCCAACCGGGTTTTGCCGGCACCACCGGGACCAAGAATCGTCACGAGTCGATTGTCGGCGACCAGCGCTGTGACTTCATCCAACTCCGATCTCCTGCCGATGAAGGCGGATGAGTATCCGGGGAGGTTGCCGGCCCCCACCTGGTCAGCGTTCAGGGGAGGAAAGCCGGCTTTTAGATCGGGGTGGACCAGCTGATAGAGAGTGTGCAACCCCGACAGTCCCCTGAGGTGCACCGACCCGGCTTCATCCAGCCGGGACCGATCCGGCAGGGTCCCAGCTGCAAGGTCCCGTGCCGACGATGAGACCAGGGTTTGGCCTCCGTGAGCTGCCCCCATGACCCGGGCTGTCTGATTCAGTGTCGGCCCGAAGTAGTCACCGCCGCGCTCTTCGGCGCTACCGGCGTGCAACCCCATTCGCACGTGTATTCCGGATGGAAACGGCCACGGCTCGGACTCGATCGCCACCTGGCCGGCCAGGGCGGCAGCTACCGCATCGGCTGCCGAGGAGAATGCTGCTGCGAAGCCGTCTCCGGTGTGCTTGAACACCCGTCCGTTGTGCATCACTACCACTTCGCCGAGGAGCTGATCGTGACGGGCCAGAGCATCTGCCATCTCCCTCGGATGGATTTCCCATAGCGAGGTGCTGCCCTCAATGTCGGTGAACAGGAAAGCAAACGTGCCAGAAACCGGGCCGGCCATGGGCCTCCTTTCGCGATGCACCCTACCGACCGGCGGTCGACCGTTTAACCCACCAGCCGGGCCCCTGCCTTCCAGACTTGCTCGATTCCGTCGGGAAGCGACTCGAAGTCGAGCGGGTCCGAATTGGTGATGACGAAGTCGGCAAGTTTGCCGGGTTCCAGCGATCCAAGGTCCGAGTCCAGGCCCATTAGCCGGGCCGCGTTGATCGTGGCCGATGCCAGGGCCTCCTCCGGCGTCTGGCCGCCGGCCACCATCAGCGGGAGCTCTCCCAGATTCTCGCCGTGAGGAGTGACGGCGCTATCGGTTCCCATTGCGACGTTCACTCCGGCCTCGACGGCCCGCCGGAACGACTGGCGATGGATCTCGATGACTTCGCCGGCCTTGCGGAGGGAGGCGTCGGAAATCTGGGCCCCGGCCTCGACTGCCTTCTCAACACCCGTGGGAGCCAGCAACGTCGGGACCAGGTAGGTCCCGTGCTCCAGCATCAGCTCGATGGCCTCGTCGTCCAGGTAGATGCCGTGCTCGATGGAGCGGATGCCGGCCCTGACGGCGTTCTTGATGCCGTCGGCGGCCTGGGCGTGGGCCATGACCCAGATCCCGGCTTCGGCGGCCTCGGTGACCAGCACTTCCAGCTCGTCGGGACGGAAGTGGGCGTGAGTGGGCTCGTCGCGGGGTGAGAGCACTCCTCCCGAGGTGGCAACCTTCAGCACGTCCGCACCGGCCCGGATCAACTCTCGTGCCTTCTTTCGCACCTCGTCCGGCCCATCGGCAATACCGTTCGGGCGGCCGGGATACTGGGTGGCGAGTTGGACCGGAATCCCGGAGGGGTTCCACCCGTCGCCGTGGCCACCGGTCTGGCTGATCATGGCCAGCGAGATCTGCATGCGCGGCCCGGCCACCAGGCCATCCTCGACCGCCTCCTTCATTCCAAGGTCGGCGCCGCCCGCATCGCGGACGGTGGTGATGCCGGCTTCGAGAGTTCGCTGCATGTTCCCGATTGCCAGGTAGAAGTTGTAGGACAGCGGCGTGTGGATGTGCCTCCAGAGATTGATGTGGGTGTAGGCAAGGTGGACGTGGCAGTCAATGAGCCCTGGCAGTAGAAACTTGCCGGAGCAGTCGATCGTCTCGTCACCGTCCAGGCCGCTGCCAACCTCGAGAACTCGTTCGCCCTCAAACGTCAGGTCGGCGTTGACCTGTCCGAGAACCGGGTCGACGATCGTGCCACCGCGCAGTACATATCGGGTCATGGTGCCTCCTGAGCCAAACCCTATCGCTCGAGATGAGGTGGTCCGAGTGGCCAGCGGAGACCGATCCGTTAGTACTGTCTGCACGAGGGATCGCTGGGATTGGACGGAGGAGATATGAAGCTGGAAGGGAAGACTGCCTTCATCACGGGGGGCGGTTCCGGGATTGGGGCAGAGACCGCTCGACTCTTCGTCCGGGAGGGGGCGGCGGTCGCGATCGTCGACCGCACGGCCGAGGCGGCCGACCGGCTGGCCGAGGAACTCACCGACGACGGCGGATTCGCCAAGAGCTTCGCGATTGACGTGACGGACGAAGCCGCCGTCACCGACGCACTGGCCGACACTGCAGAGACGTTCGGATCCCTCGATGTCGTCGTCAACAGCGCGATTCGGATGGCACCTGGAAAGCTGATCGACCTCACGACTGAAGACTGGAAGAGCCTGATCGAGGTCGGCTTGCACGCCACCTTCGTGGTGGGACGGGAAGCGGCCCGGTTGATGATCCGACAGGGGACTGGTGGTTCAATCATCAATCTTTCGTCCAACGCCGGGCTGGCTCCCTATCCCGGAGCCGGGGCTTACTCGACCGCTAAGGCGGGCGTGATAATGCTCAGTAAGCAGCAGGCGATCGAGTGGGCCGAGCACGGCATCCGCTCCAACGCGATCTGCCCCGGTCATGTCGAGACCCCGCTCACCGCCTACCTGCAGGATCCGGAAATCAGGGCCGGTCGGGAGGCCGTCACCCCCCTGGGGCGGATCGGGCAACCTGAGGACGTCGCCGCAGCCGCTCTCTACCTGGCCTCAGATGACTCCGGGTGGGTTACGGCCGAGGCACTGGTGGTAGACGGCGGAATTGTCTCCTCGATCTACAACCACATGCCGGGGCGCAAGTGGCGTGACTGATCCTCAAGTGGATGAGCGCGAGGCCTGGAATCGCCGCTACGCCGAGGGCGACTACACCCCCCGGGCCCACCCGGCACCGTTCCTGGAGGAGTGGGTGGCGCGGCTGCCACAGGGTCGGGCCCTCGATGTCGCTTGTGGGACGGGCAGAAACGCGCTTCGGCTGGCCGAAGCGGGCCTGCAAGTCGATGCGGTCGACATTTCTGAGGTGGCCGTCGGCAGGGCCCGCACCGAGGCCGACCGACGTGGTCTCGAACTCAACTGGCACGTCTCCAATATCGATGAGTTCGAGATCCCCCCGGCTGCCTATCAGTCCATCACTGTGATCCGTTATCGCAACAGGGCATTGTGGCCCAGGCTGATCGACGGGTTGGCTCCCGACGGATGGGTGCTGGTCGAGCATCACATCAAATCGTGGCGGGAGGTATCGGGTCCCCAGAACCCGGAGTTCCGGCTAGATCCACAGGAGCTGCTGGAGGAGTTCGCTGGGCTGCGCGTCGTCTATTACGGCGAGAGCATCGAGCCGGCCGATGACGGTGGAAGCCACTACGCGCTGGCTCGCATGGTGGCCTGCAACGGTGATCCCGGGTTCTAGACCCGATGCCCTACCCGGCGTCGCCGCCGGCCTGCTTGAGCGCTTCTCGCAAGGCCCGGCGGGCGGTCTCGATCTGGTCGGCGTCCAGGCTGGACAAATCGACACCCAGGCTGGCGGCCAGGCTCTCATCAGCCAGTCCGGTCTCACCTGCGGGCGCCTCCGGGTCCACAATCTCGTAGGTGCGAATCGGGTAGGCCAGGCCTTTCACCCTTAGCTCACCGACCGGACGGCACTCGATCTCGTCCTTGATCAACTCATAGGTGGTGTGGGAGAGGTGGATCTGGTCCGGCAATGCTGAGCTCTCCAATCGGGAGGCCGCGTTTACTTCCTTGCCGACGATGGTGTAGTCGAGGCGATCCTCGGAACCGAAATTGCCCACCGTGCAGTATCCGGTATTCATCCCCATCCTCACGTGGAGCTGGATCGCTCCGCTCACCCGCTGCCACTCGTCCTGCAGCTCCGCAGCCCGCTCGCGCATCGCAATGGCCATGCGGGCACAGGCCAGTGCATCGTCGCGGGCTCCCCGCGACTCGGGGTCACCGAAGAAGATCATTACTCCGTCCCCGATGAACTTGTCGACGGTTCCGCCGTGTTCAAGGGCGATGTTCGCCATTTCGCTCAGATAGCGGTTGAGCAACTCACTGAGCGGCTCCGCCTCCATGCGGTCGGACAGTTCCGTGAAGCCCTGGATGTCGGAGAAGAAGACGGTCAGCTCCTTGCGGTATGACTCCACACGAACATCGGTACGTCCTTCAAATATCGAGTCATAGACCTGCCGCGACAGGTACTTGGCCAGCTTGCCCGACAGTCCCTGCAGCATTTCGTTCTTCTCGGCCAGGGCGTGATTAGCCACACGGAGCTCGGCCTCGGCTTCCTTGCGCTGAGTTATGTCGCGAATGATGCCGCTGAAGAAAGTTTCGCCCTCGTTGGTCCACATGGCCAGTGACAGCTCCATCGGGAACTCAACTCCGTCCCGGGTGAGACCGGTCAGTTCGGCCGTGTGGCCGATGACATGCGTCTCTCCGGTTTCGACGACCCGGTGGATCCCAGCGTGGTGCTGGTCGCGGAACCGCTCGGGGATGATGGCCGTGAGCGGACGGCCGGCCATTTCCTCCAGGGTGTAGCCGAATAGCTCGGCGGCGTGGGCATTCCACAGCAAGACCCGGCCCTCGGAGTCGATGGTGATTATGGCATCGTTGGCCGACTCGAGGATGGCGCCGAGCCGGGCCTCGGAGTCGCTGAGAGCCGTGACTAGCCCGGCCCGCTCGGAGACGTCGCGGATGATGCCGCTGAAGAACCGATCCCCATCGGTCACCCAGGTAGCCAGTGCCAGCTCGATCGGGATCTCGGTTCCATCCTTCCTGAGCCCGGCAACCTCCACCGTCTGGCCGATGATGTGGGTCTCACCGGTCCCGACCACCCGGGCCAGCCCTTCGTGGTGCTGGGTGTGGAACCGCTCGGGAATGATGATGGTGAGCAACTCACCAACCGCTTCCTGCTCCGAATGACCGAAGATCGCCTCGGCAGCCGGGTTCCACGTGATGATTCTGCCGTCAGAGTCGGCCGTGATGATGGCATCGTTGGCAGATCGAATGATTGCCAGGAGTGTCTCGGTCTGGTCGATCACGGCCTGGATCGTACCAAGCGCATTCCTGGAAGGTCAGCGGGCGATGGTGAACTCGTCGAACACTGCGAACTCGTGATCGATGGCTCGCAGCACGAGCCGATCTTCGAATATGTTGAGGTCGACGAAATTCATCGTGGAGGTCGAGTAGTCGGTATAGCTGCGATTGCCGGTTCGACGGGTCCCCGCTCCACCTCCACTCACCAGATAGGTGACGCCGTTGATGTCGACTGTGCGCTGATAGTCGTGATCGTGACCCGACAAGACCAGCTGGACGCCGTGCCGCTCGAAGACAGGTGAGAACACCTCACGGACGTCCTGGTCCGGGCCCTGGTAGCCGGCTGAGTAGGGAGAGTGGTGTACCGCCACGATCTTCCAGGGTGCTCCCGACTCTGCGAGGGTTGTCTCCAGCCAGGCCAGCTGGTCCGGGTTGTCTACCTGGTTGCTGTCAAGGCCGACCAGGAGCACGTCGCCGATCCGGTCCGCCCACCACAAGCCCGGCATGCCCAGGGCCTCCAGCTGCGCGCGGCCGCCGTCCTCGGCGAGGGCGTCGTGATTGCCGGCAATCGCATAGAGGTCGGCACCGGTGTCGAGCACTGCGCTGAATGGCTGGAACACGTACTCATCAAGGCGGGACGGGTCGCCGTAGGGGTACACATTGTCCCCCAGGAGGACCAGTGCGTCGAAAGGGTCGGACCGGCCTGCCACGTACATCGTGGAGGCCAGCCGCCACTCGAGGTCTCCGCCGTCTCCGACATCTCCCGCGACGGCCAGGCGGAGGTCGGGGAGTGAGCCGGCCGCGAACGGCACAAATTCGGCCTTGTCTTCAGGAGGGCCGATGGTGTGGGTGAGCCACGACCAGATCTGTCTCTGGTAGGCAATCCCGGTCACGAACAAAGCGGCGAGAATCAGAATCAGAATCGCCCGCCTGCGCCTGTGGGTAGGCCGGGAACGGAAGGGAGTCCGGGGCGGAGGCGGAACCGGGGGAGCGGTGATTGTGTCCACGTATCAGGCGATCGTTTCCTACTGAAGAGTCTACGACCTGACCGGGCAACGGGTACTCGCCGCCCCACACGCCAAGCCGCTGGACGAGGTTACGAGTGGTCGACCAGGGAGTGAGTCCGGGCCTCTCGATGCCGGGCCCGGTCCAGGAACCCGCTCTGGGGGGAGTCCTGGACTGCGGCCAGGAAGGCGGTTCCATCTACCTGCAACAGCCGGCAATCGGAGAGTGCGGTACAGGTGGCGTTGCGAGGGGCTCCCTCCAGAAGTCCAATCTCGCCGAAATAGTCGCCGGGGCCCAGTTCGGCGACTTCGATTGGGGCGTCAGAATCACCCCGGGCCGACACCGCCACGGTTCCTTCGACGATCACGTACATGGCGTCGGCGGTGTCGCCCTCAGTGATGATGGCGATGCCGGTGGCCGAGTTCAGTTGCTTGGCAGCCGAGGCCAGGTGCTCGATGCTCGGGCGGGCCAGGGCGCTGAACAACCGGGTCGATTCCAGAACCGAGATGCGATGGGCTACTTGACCTAGCCGTTCGGCCGACGTGCGATTGATGGCGGCCAGACGGGTGATGCCGGCGCCGAGTGTGAGAACCGGTCCGAGGCCGAGGAGAAGCAAGGTCGGCGTCAGCCCGATGACCTCGAGCAAGACTGGAGTAACCAGCGCGCCCAGGGAGATGGCTGCCAGCACCAGTCCGATGAAGACGCCGAACACCCTCGAAACCAGGTCTGAGGGCAGGGTCCTCTGCATCGCCGTCACTGCAAGCACATCCACCACCAGCGTGCCGGCTCCCCGTACCACCTGGAGTGCGAAGGCGATGGAAGGATTGTCGACCACCACCATGACGGCAGTCGGGATGGTGTAGGCGGCCATCCCGATCGCAATCACAGTGCCGAGGTCGGGTCGGGCAGCCAAGCGGTTGATGAAGGGCCCGGCCAATAGCCCGCCGACTCCGAGGGCGGCCAGCAAGTAGCCGAAGCCGGTGGCCCCGGTGCCAAGCCGCTCCTCGCTCAACACTATGAGCAAGACCGTGTCGGTTCCATAGAAGAAGCTGGCCGCCACGCTGAATCCGGCCAGCGAACGGGCCAGCCGCGACTCCGCCAGTGCCCTAAACCCAACCGCCATCTGGGCGATCGGACCCTTGCCGCCTCCCTCGGTCACGTCGGTCGGGTGACTCCTGGTGCGGACCCGGGCGGTAGCCAGAGCGGCGTACAAGAACGTGACTGCGTTGACCAGTAGTGCCACCGGGGGTGAAAACCACACCAGCAGGCCGGCCCCGATCGCCGGTCCAACGATCACCGCACCGTTGTCGATCATGCCGTTGAGGGAGTTGGCCGCCGCCAGGTCCTTCTCGCCAACGATCTGTGGAGTCAGAGCGACGACGGCGGGCTCATAGACAGTTCCCTGAATGGTCCCGAGGGAGGCCATGGCCAGGGCCAGGACGACCGGACCATCGACGGCCACGATCGTGGCCAGCACGACGTGAGTCAGCGTTGACGTGAGGTTGAGGACGACGACGAGATTGCGTCGCTCGAACCGTTCGGCCAGCACGCCTCCATAGGCGCTGAAGAGAAGAGCGGGAAGGAAGCGGGCCAGGCTGGCGCCCGCCACCCAGGCGGCGGAGTGGGTGGTCTCGAAGACCCAGACGATAAGGGCAACGTTGTAGGCCCAGCTCCCGATGTTGGAGACGACGAAGGCCGACGCCAACCACCGGTAGTCACGGTGAGCCAGGGCACTCCGGAAAGTCGCTCTGTCGTCTGCCATTGATCTCATCGCTCGACGGTGGGATGAGGCTAGAGGTCAGGGGGAGATCCTGCGCACCCGGCCCGCCGGTTGCCGGTGCTACTGGTGACTCAACCCTGTGGGCCGAAGACTCGGATTTCGACGGCGCCGGTGTTGCCTCCGGTCGAGGTGTCGATGTCGAACCGCAGCAGTCGGCCGGTGATGTCGACACTGGTCATCCGGGACTGGGCCGGGGTACCGGCCGGGAAGGGGCCAAGCGCATCGCCTCCGTCGATGGTCACCGTGTATTCGGTGGTTACGGCGGTTCCGTCAGCCATCGATCGGGTAATGAAGTCGAATCCGCCCAGTAAGACATCGCTGCCCAGGTCGATGACGATGAATGCGGCGTCACCATCCCCACGGGTGGACCACTCGGTGGCCTGGTCGCCGTCGATGGCGCGGTCGGCCGAGAAGGCGTCGCTGAACTCGGAGCTGTAGTCGACCACCGTGGCCGCCAGCGCCAGGTTGGCGCCGGGGTCGAAGACCGGGTCATCGGTGGCGGCAGGCCTGTCCGCCGGGAGCGTGAACGTGGCCATATCGCTCTGGAACAAGCGGCCGTCGGCGGTGGTGCCCTGGACCGTGAAGTAGTAGGTCTCGCCGGCGGTGGCCCCGGGGAGGATGACATCGTGCTGGATGATTCCGGTGCCGTCCATGCTGAGCGAGTTGTTCTGGTTGCCGAGGGCCTCGGTTTCGCCCCAGGTGATGGAGCAGATGCTGGGCTCGGTGGTGGTTACCCGGAAGATGGCCCGGTTCGGGTCGAAGGGATCTGGCTCGAACGAGAATTCGCTCGCCTGGATCTCCGAGAAAGGCAGCACCTCGGAATCTGCTCCCGAGCTGCAAGCCGCAGCCAGAATTGCCAGCACGGCGATAGTCAGAGCGGTCCGCATGGGACGGTTATACCTTCCCGGCCGCAGTACCGGGAATGCGCCTGGCTCGGTAGGTAGGTTCGTTACGGAAAGGAGCACACATGTCACGTCCAATCCATTTCGAGCTGCCGGTGGAGGACCAGGCGAGGGCCGCAGCCTTCTACCAGTCCGCCTTCGGTTGGGAGATCCAGCAGTGGGAGGGTGCGCCCTATTGGCTGGCGACCACCGGTCCCGATTCGGAGCCCGGCATCAACGGCGCCCTAGGCGCAAAAGGGGATAGCTTCACGGTCCCCATGTTCGTGATCGGAGTGGAGGACCTGGAGGCGGCGATGGCTGCGGTCGAGGCGGCCGGGGCTTCCATCCTGGTCGGAAAGAGCCCGATCCCGGGTGTCGGCTATTCCGCCTACTTCATCGATCCCGAGGGAAACCAGGTGGGCCTCTTCGAATCCGACGAGTCGGCGACCGGGTAGCCCGACTCAGACCCGCGGCAGCGGGCAGTAAACGAGCAACTCGACTCCCAGCGGGTCGGAGACGGAGCAATACCGCACCGGCTCACCCATCAGTGTGTTGAAGGGCTCCGGGCCGGTTCCGCCGGCCGCGATGAAGGCCGCCTGCAGGCGATCGGCTTCGGCCGGTGTGGCAGTGATGAACGGGACTTCGACGTTGACCGGGTTGCCGTTCCGGCCCCGGAGCAGCGTGAGCCAGGTGTTTCCCACCTGCCACGACTTAGTGCTGTCCCCTTCAACGTAGATGGGTGGCCCGAGGACCTCGCTGTAATACCCGACCGCCTGCTCGTAGTCCTCGTAGAAGAGGGCCAGGCCGCGAACGCCGGCGAACTCGAAGCGCGGCGGAGGAGGAGGATCCACGATGTATTTGCTGCGGTATTCGTCGTAGTCCATGAGCCAGCCCCGACCTCGAATTGCGGTCCCCAAACTACGTCACCGGACCGATTGTTGGCGGCATCATTCCCGGGCGGACGCCTGGTTAACCTGACGCGATGCCACGAAGAGTTCTCATCGCCAAGCCGGGTCTTGACGGGCACGACCGGGGCGCCAAAGTCATCGCCCGGGCACTGCGGGACGGGGGAGTGGAGGTCATCTACTCGGGACTCCACCAGACGCCCGAGCAAATCGTCGAGACGGCCATCCAGGAGGACGTCGGAGGCGTGGGTCTCTCAGTCCTGTCAGGAGCTCACATGACCTTGTTTCCCAAGGTGGTCGAGGGCCTGCGGGCGAAGGGCGCTGACGACATCACCGTTTTTGGCGGCGGAATCATTCCCGAGGAGGACATTGCGCCTCTTCAGGCAGCCGGTCTGGCCGCTATCTTCACTCCGGGCGCTCCGCTGTCGGCGATCGTGGAGTGGGTCAACGAACACATCGCAGAAAGCTGAGCAGTGGACCTCTTCGAATACCAAGGCAAGTCGCTGTTCGCCCGGATGGGCGTGCCGGTGCCGGAGGGTCGGTTGGCGGCGTCTCCGACTTTCGCTCGTACGGCCGCCGACGAGTTGGGCGGTCCGGTTGTAGTCAAGGCACAGGTTCAAGTGGGAGGCCGTGGCAAGGCCGGCGGGATCAAGCTGGTCGACTCGCCCCGCGGAGCAGAAGAGGCGGCGTCGCAGATTCTGGGGATGGACATCAAGGGTCACACGGTCCACTCGGTATGGGTGGAACAGGCCTCGGATATCGCCGCCGAGTATTACGCCAGCTTCACACTGGATCGTTCGGCCAAGAAGCATCTGGCCATGGTCAGCGCCCAGGGGGGCGTCGACATCGAAGGCGTAGCCGAGTCCGATCCGGAGGCTGTCGTCAGGCTCCACATCGACCCAGTGGTCGGACTCACGGACTGGCAGGCTCGCGAGCTGGTGTACCGGGCCAAGCTGGAGCCAACGGCAGCCCGCAAGGCGGCGGCCGCTCTTAAGAAGCTGTACGAGGCGTTTGTCTCGCTCGACTGTGACCTGGTCGAAGTCAATCCCCTCATCCTGACCACCGGGGGCGACGTGGTCGCTCTCGATGCCAAGGTCACCCTCGACGCCAACGCCTTCTACCGGCATCCGGACTTCGGCGAGTTCGAGGCAGCCTTTACCCGCGATCCGATCGAAGCCATGGCAATGGAAAGCGACCTGAACTTCATCAAACTGGATGGCAGCGTAGGGATCATTGGCAATGGCGCCGGCCTGGTGATGAGCACGCTGGACGTGGTCGACCTGGTCGGGGGGCGAGCCGCCAACTTCTTGGACGTCGGCGGCGGAGCCGGGGCCGACACCATCACCAACGCACTCGAGGTGCTGACCGGGGACAAGGCGGTCCGGTCGGTGCTCATCAACATCTTCGGGGGGATCACCCGCTGTGATCTGGTTGCTGAGGGAATCATTGAAGCGCTCGGTCGGCTCGATCTGCCTTGGCCGATTGTGGTTCGCCTCGATGGGACCAACGCAGAGGCAGGACGGGCCATCCTCGCCGACTCGCCCAACCAGAAACTGATTGCGGCCGCCACGATGCGGGAGGCAGCCGAGAGGGCGGTCGAATTGGCTGGAGGGGGTTCCTGATGGCCATCCTGGTAGATGAAGGCACCCGGCTGGTGGTGCAGGGTCTGACCGGCAAGGAGGGCCAGTTCCACGGCTTTCGGAACCGCGACTACGGCACCAACCTGGTGGCAGGTGTCACCCCCGGCAAAGGCGACACCGACCTCGACGGAGTTCCCATCTTCAACACCATGGCTGAGGCGGTCGGGGCAACCGGGGCCAACACCGCTATGACGTTTGTGCCGCCTCCCTTTGCGGCCGATGCCATCATGGAGGCGGCCGCGGCCGGCGTCGACCTGGTCGTCGCCATCACCGAGGGCATCCCGGCCCACGACGAGGCCAGGGTCTACAACTACATCACCCAGACCTCCGACACCCGCCTACTGGGTCCCAACTGCCCCGGCCTGCTTTCTCCCGGCAAGGCCAACGTCGGGATCATGCCACCCGAGATCGCCATGCCGGGACGGGTGGGAGTGGTTTCCCGGTCCGGCACACTGACCTACCAGGCCGTGCATGAGTTGACGGTGCTTGGGATCGGGCAGAGCAGCTGCATCGGTATCGGTGGCGATCCCGTGCCCGGCACCTCTTTCGTGGATGTGCTCGACCTGTTCCAGCAGGATGACGAAACCGACGCCATCGTGATGATCGGTGAGATCGGAGGCGACGCGGAGGAACAGGCGGCCGACTTCATCAGCGCCAAGGTCACCAAGCCTGTCGTCTCCTATATCGCGGGGGTCACCGCCCCACCCGGCAAGAAGATGGGCCACGCCGGTGCCATCATCTCCGGGAACAAGGGCACCGCCTCGGCCAAGATGGAGGCTCTGGCGGCTGTCGGGGCCACCGTGCTCGACGACCCCACCGAAATCGGAACGGCGATTCAGTCTGTGCTGGGCTGAGCCCGGCGGGGTGACTCGGTCCACTCATCGGGCTGAGGTGAGCTGATGGCGGAATTGCTGGCCGGTATGTCTCTGGGCTTCGCAGCCGGGGTCAGCCCCGGTCCGCTGCTCACGCTGGTCGTGGCGACCGCTCTCGAACACGGCCCGGCGGCCGCGATCCGGGTGTCATTCGCTCCGCTGGTCACCGATACCACGGTCATCCTGCTGGCTCTGGTTGTGCTCACCAATGTTCCGGATCGGGTCTTTACGGTGCTCGGCCTGATCGGCGGCGTCTATCTGATCGTGCTGGGGGTGGGGGAGTTGCGGGCGCAGCCCGCCACCGGCGATCCCGTCGAACGGGGACCGGCGGTTGACCTGATGCGGGGAATTGGAGTCAACTTTCTCAGCCCGCACCCCTGGCTGTTCTGGATCACTGCCGGTGGACCGTTGCTGGTGGAGGCCTGGCGCCGCGCTCCTGCCCGCGGTGCCGCCTTCCTGGTCGGGTTCTACGTGCTCATCGTCGGAACCAAGGCGACCATCGGATGGTTCATCGGGCGCACCCGCCATCGGTTGGGCGCCACCTGGCGGCTTCGGCTGGTGCGGGTAGCCGGCGGTTTGCTGGTGACAATCGGGCTGCTGTTGATCGTCCAGCAGCTCTGATTCGCGCCCATCCCGGGGGCGGCGATAGGGGTCGAATTCGGGTTGTGACTTGCGTCCGGCGGGATGTGACTTGCGGCCCGGGACTCCGCTAGTCACGGCCCTAGGCTGGACGGCATGACAAAACTGCTCACTGGAAAAGAACCCGCTCAAGCCATCAAAGACGAAGTCGCAGAACGAATCACCGCATTAGGAAGGCGAGTCGGTCTCGCCACTGTGCTGGTCGGTGAGGACCCCGCCAGCGAGGTGTATGTGCGTATGAAGCACAAAGCCGCGGCCAAGGTCGGTATGTATACCTACGACCATCACATCCCGGGAGACACACCGCAAGCAGAGGTCGAGGATCTGGTGCGAAGCCTCAACGCCGATCCTTCAGTCGACGGGATCCTGGTTCAGTTGCCTCTACCCGACGGCCTCAACCCGGACACCGTCATCGACATCATCGACCCCGGTAAGGATGCCGATGGTCTCCACCCGCATAGCCTGGGGCTGGTCGTGTTGGAGCGCAAAGGCGGGGCGGTTCCGGCCACGCCGCAGGGAATCATGCGGATGCTGGATTTCTACGACATCGAGACGGAAGGCAAGCTGGCAGTCATAATCGGCCGTTCCCGCCTTGTGGGACGCCCGATGGGGTTGCTGCTCAACCACAAGGCTGCCAACTCGACGGTCGTCTTTGCCCACTCCCGCACCAAGGATCTCCCTTCGATCACCGCCATGGCAGACATCTTGATCGTGGCGGCCGGCCGACCCGGACTGGTTACCGTCGAAGGCGTGAAGCCTGGGGCCGTAGTCGTGGATGTCGGCATCAATCGTGTCGACGACAAACTGGTCGGCGATGTCGACTTCGACTCGATTTCCGAGGTCGCCTCTGCCATCACTCCGGTGCCGGGTGGGGTCGGCCCGATGACCATCGCCAGCCTGCTGCTCAACACGGTCTCGTTGGCCGAGGCGAGGGCCGAAGCAGGCGGCTAGCACCGGACATTCCCAACTAAACGAGACAGCTAGGAGAACTCATGGCGACCGCCATCACAATGGGCCCCGACGGCCTGCAAGTCCCCGACGATCCCATCATCCCGTTCATTGAAGGCGACGGAATCGGCCCCGACATCTGGGCGGCCTCGGTGCGCGTGTTTGATGCGGCGGTCGAGAAGGCCTACGGCGGTGCCCGCAAGGTCGAGTGGAAGCAGGTGCTGGCCGGTGAGGCTGCGTTCGAAGCCACCGGGGAGTGGCTCCCTGACGAGACCGTCGAAACGTTCCGCGAGTACCTGGTGGGCATCAAGGGCCCGCTGACCACCCCGGTCGGTGGCGGGATCCGCAGTCTCAACGTTGCTCTGCGCCAGATCCTCGACCTGTATGCCTGCGTCAGGCCGGTCCGGTGGTTCACCGGTGTGCCCTCGCCGGTCAAGCACCCCGAATTGATCGACATGGTGATTTACCGTGAGAACACCGAGGATGTCTACGCAGGTATGGAGTTGGAGTCGGGCACTCCTGAGGCTCAGTCGCTTCTTGCCTTCGTAGAGAGCGAGTTCGGGTGGACCCCACGCCCAGATGCCGGCCTGGGTTTGAAGCCGGTCTCGGTTACCGGCTCGAAGCGGCTCATCCGGGCAGCCATCGAATACGCGCTTGCCAATAACCGCAAGTCGGTAACCCTGGTCCACAAGGGCAACATCATGAAGTTCACCGAAGGGGCCTTCCGCGAGTGGGGGTACGAGCTAGTGCGCGAGGAGTTCTCGGATCGTGCCGTCGGTTGGGAAGACTGCGGCGGCGATCCCGGCGATCGGATGCTGGTCAAGGATGTCATCGCCGACGCATTCCTGCAGCAGATCCTCACCCGACCGGCCGAATACGACGTGATTGCCACGATGAACCTGAACGGTGATTACATCTCGGATGCCCTTGCTGCCCAGGTGGGTGGTATCGGTATCGCCCCGGGAGCCAACATCAACTACGAGACCGGCGTGGCGGTGTTCGAAGCCACCCATGGCACCGCTCCCAAGTACGCGGGCCAGGACAAGGTGAATCCGGGTTCGGTGATCCTCTCCGGTGCCCTGATGTTCAACTTCATGGGTTGGCCCGAGGTGGAACAGGCAATTGTGAATGGCATCGAAGGAGCGGTCGCCGACAAGATCGTCACCTACGACTTCGAGCGGCTCATGGAAGGCGCCACGAAGGTGAAGACCTCAGAGTTCGCCGACGCCATGATCGAGCGGATGTAGGCCGGACTTCGTCCGGCTTGGGAGTTACTTCGTAACTCCAGGCCCGGCGACCGCCAGAACTCAATAGGCAATAGGCGGTAACGCTGTCGGCTGTCGGCTGTCGGCTGTCGGCTGTCGGCTGTCGGCCGCTGGCTACCCTTCGATTGGCCGACTAGAGGGAGAGATAATGAGCAAGGTGACGGTCGTCGGGGCCGGGAAATACGGGTCGACTACGGCCATGCGATTGGCCGAGGCGGACATTGTTGACGAGGTCGTCATGACCGACATCGTGGAGGGACTCCCGCAGGGATTGGCTCTCGACATCAACCAGTCACGCCCGCTGCTTGGTTATCGGACGTTGATCAAAGGCTCTAACGACTATGCCGACACCGCCGGTAGCGATGTCGTGGTCATCACCGCCGGCCTGCCCCGCAAACCAGGAATGAGCCGGATGGACTTGCTCGAAGTCAACGCCAGGATCGTCAAAGATGTGACGACTCAGATCGCCGAGCACTCACCGGAGGCGATCATCATCAACGTCACCAACCCCCTCGACCACATGACGACACTGGCCGCCGAGGTCTCCGGTTTTGCCACCGAACGGGTTATGGGCCAGGCCGGAATGCTGGACTCGGCCCGCTTCGCCCACTTCATCGCCGAGGTGACCGGCACCGACATCATGTCTGTGTCCGCCCTCACCCTCGGCAGCCACGGCGAGACCATGGTGCCGGTTCCCTCCCAGACCAAGGTAGGAGACAAGCTGGTGACGGACATACTCGATGCCGCTGCCGTGGATGACCTGGTAGATCGCACCCGCAAAGGGGGCGCCGAGGTCGTTGCCCTCCTCAAGACGGGCAGCGCCTACTTCGCTCCCTCGGCCGCAGCCGCCAACATGGTCGAGGCCGTTATCGGGGACACAGGTGAGATGATGCCGGTGTGCGCCTGGATGGGTGGGGAGTACGGCATTTCCGACGTCTACCTGGGCGTTCCGGCCCGACTCGGCAAAGAAGGCATCAAGGAGATCGTCGAGCTCCCTCTCACCGACACTGAGGCCGCCGCCCTCGCCGATGCCGCCACCGCCGTCAAAGAAAAGGTCGACGAACTCCACCAACTAGATCTGGACTGATTGGTCCCACCCCTCCCGCTTGCGGGAGGGCGGCAACACTGCGTGTTGCTGAGGGGAGGGGTGGGCAACCCGCAGGGTTGCCAGCGCGTTCCTGTGTTATTGATTGGTAGAGCAGTAGGCAGTAAGCAGTAAGCAAGAATGATTGCTGATTGCTGATTGCTTGCGGATTGCTGGTTGCTGGTAGCTGGTAGCTGGTAGCTACCGCCCACTACCCTCTACCTCAAATCACCAAGAAGGAGACAGTTTCTATGTCCGTCAAGTTCCTCTCCGAGGACTGGCTCGCCGCAGCCAATACCACGCTGGCCGGTGACGGCGACTATCAGGCTGCGACGGCAGCCACCGACCTGACCCTGCAATTCGTTGTGACCGACGGTCCGGACGGTGACGTCGAGTACAACGTCGCAGTGGGCGGTGGGACCACCTCGTTCGCCGGTGGAGCCGCCGATGGCGCCGATGCAACTATTCGGAACAGCCACGAGACGGCGGTGGCGATCTCTAAGGGCGATCTCAACACCCAGGCTGCCTTCATCTCCGGCAAGCTCAAGGTCGAAGGCAATCTCGCCAAGATCATGATGAACCAGGCCGCCCTGGCCGCCCTCGCCGACGCCCTCAAGGGCCTCGATATCGAGTACTAATCAGCTATCAGCTATCAGCTATCAGCTATCAGCTATGACCGATGACCGATGACCGATGACTGCGGCGTCGAAGACTCTGCTCAGCTCTTCTGACCCATCAGGCGGCGGCTCTTGACTTTGCCGCGGACGTAGTCGGCGTTCATCAGCGCTATGAAATCGATGCTGATGTCCTGTGGGCAAGCGGAGGCGCACTCGGCGATGTTGGTGCACGATCCGAAGAACTCTTCCATGGTGTCGACCATGTTCACCGTGCGAGCCCACCGCTCCGGCTGTCCCTGGGGAAGCAGATTGAGGTGAGCGATCTTGGCAGCGGTGAAGAGTTGGGCGGCTCCGTTGGGGCAGGCCGCCACGCAGGCCCCACAGCCGATGCAAGCGGCCGCGTCCATGGCAGCGTCGGCGGCATCCTTCGGCACCGGGATCATGTTGGCGTCCGGGGCACTGCCGGTTGGCACTGTGATGAACCCGCCCGACTCGATGATTCGGTCGAAGGCGCTCCGGTCCACCACCAGGTCCCTCACTATTGGGAAGCCAGCCGCCCGCCACGGTTCAACGGTGATCACATCGCCGTCTTCGAACTTGCGCATGTGTAGCTGGCAGGTAGCGGTCGATCGCTGCGGTCCGTGAGGAATCCCATCGATCATGAGGCTGCACGTGCCGCAAATGCCCTCGCGGCAATCGTGATCGAACTCGATCGGGACCTCGTTGGCGTCGATCAGCTTCTCGTTGACGGTGTCCAGCATCTCCAGGAACGACATGTCCGGGCTGATGTCTGGCACGTCGTAGGTGCTGAACCCGCCTGCCCGCTCGGGGCCGTCCTGACGCCACACCTTGAGCGTGATGTTCACTTGTAGCTCCGGGTGGTGAGGGCGACGTTCTCGAATTCGAGCGCTTCCTTGTTCAACCGGGGCTCGGCATCCTGCCCGGCCCACTCCCACGAGGCCACGTAGGCGAACTCGTCATCGCGGCGCAGCGCCTCACCCTCCTCGGTCTGATGCTCCTCCCGGAAGTGGCCGCCGCATGACTCCTCGCGATTGAGCGCGTCACGGCACATGAGCTCGCCTAGCTCGAAGAAGTCAGCGACGCGGCCGGCCTTCTCAAGCGACTGGTTGAGGGTCTCGTTCTCGCCCAGGACCCGCACGTCCCGGTAGAACTCGTCGCGCAGCGCGGGTATGTCGGCGAGTGCCCTCTCCAGCCCGGCCTGATTGCGGGCCATCCCGCAGTGCTCGAGCAGGATCTTCCCGAGCTCGCGATGGAACCAATCGACCGACCGGGATCCTTTGATGCTCGTGAACCGGTTGATTCGATCGACGACCTCGGATTCGGCCTCAGCGAACACCGGGTCGTCGGTGGGAACCGGATCGGTGTTCAAGTACCCGGCCAGGTAGTTGCCGATCGTGTAGGGAAGCACGAAGTAGCCGTCGGCCAGACCCTGCATCAGGGCGCTGGCACCCAGTCGATTGGCTCCATGGTCGCTGAAGTTGGCTTCACCGATTGAGTAGAGGCCGGGGACGGTGGTCATCAACTCGTAGTCCACCCACAGGCCGCCCATCGTGTAGTGGGGGGCCGGGTAGATGCGCATGGGCACTTCGTAGGGGTTCTCGTCGGTGATGCGCTCGTACATTTCAAAGAGGTTGCTGTAGCGGGCCTCGATGACGTCGCGACCGAGCCGTTCAATCGAATCCCGGAAGTCCAGGTAGACGCCGTTGTGGAGCGGTCCCACCCCTTTGCTCAGGTCGATCTGCTGCTTGGCGGCCCGTGAGGCCACGTCCCGGGGCACCAGGTTGCCAAAGGACGGATAGCGCCGTTCCAGGTAGTAGTCCCGCTCTGCTTCCGGGATGTCTGCGGCCGGCCGCCCGTCCTCTGCCTTGTCCGGCACCCAGATCCGCCCGTCGTTGCGAAGGGACTCGGACATCAACGTCAGCTTCGACTGGAATTCGTCGCTGGCAGGGATGCAGGTCGGGTGGATCTGCGTGAAGCTGGCGTTGGCGAACTGAGCGCCCTTGCGATACGCCCGCCAGATAGCCGTCGTGTTGCAGGCCATTGCGTTGGTGCTGAGGTAGTACGCATTGCTATATCCACCGGTGGCCAGCACGACGGCGTGGGCGGAGTGCGTCGAGATCTCGCCGCTGGCCAGGTCCCTCACGACGACGCCGACGGCGCGCCCGTCTTTGAGGACGATCTCGAGCATCTCCGAGCGGGTGTGCAGCTTGACCGTGCCCAGACCCACCTGGCGGGCTAATGCCTGATACGAGCCGATCAACAACTGCTGGCCGGTCTGGCCCCTGGCGTAGAAGGTGCGCGAAACCTGTACCCCTCCAAAGGAGCGGTTGTCGAGCAGGCCGCCATACTCGCGGGCGAACGGGACGCCCTGGGCCGTGCACTGGTCGATGATCTCGTTGCTGACTTCGGCCAACCGGTAGACGTTGGCCTCTCGGGAGCGGTAGTCGCCGCCCTTGATGGTGTCGTAGAACAACCGCGAGATGCTGTCGCCGTCGCCGTGGTAGTTCTTGGCCGCATTTATGCCGCCCTGGGCCGCGATGCTGTGAGCCCGCCGGGGGCTGTCGTGATAGGTGAAGGCGTCCACGTTGTAACCCAGCTCGCCAAAGGTGGCAGCGGCGGATGCGCCGGCCAGGCCGGTGCCGATCACAATGATCTTGAACTTGCGCTTGTTGGTGGGAGCAACCAGCTTCATGTCGAAGCGGTAGCTGTCCCACTTCTCCTTGAGGGGCCCGGCCGGGACTTTGCTGTCAAGCATCATGACCCGACCAGCCCGGTGGTAATCGCCAGAGGAATCGAGACGTTCCCGATAACGAGCAGGGCTGTGAACCCGATCGCGAAATTGCGGCGCCAGGCGTTGAAGCGAGGATTGGTGACGCCGAGGCTCTGGAACAGACTCCATGCCCCGTGGAGCAGATGGAGACCGAGTGCCAGGTTGGCGAAGATGTACCAGGCCGCCGTGGCCGGATTCTCGAGGCCCAGTATCAGGTTGTTGCGAGCTTCCCCGCGCACGAAATCGGGATGCAGCCAGGAGAACCCCCAGGTGAGGTGGGCGAGGTGATAGACGATGAATACCAGGACGATTAGTCCTGTCACCAGCATGTGGCGGGAGGCGAAACGCGATTCAATCCACTGCTGTCGCTCGTAGCCGATCGGACTGGCGTGCCGGTTCTTCCACCACAGAGTGAACCCGGCGTGTAGGTGGACTACGAAGGCGGCCAGCAGCCCCAATCGGGCCACCCAGAGAATCAGAGTGCGAGAGAAGATCGGCTCGCCGATGTCCCGCAATCCTTCTGCATACTCGTCGAAGCGGGCCGGGTCCTCGTAGAGATGCAGGTTCCCGAACATGTGAAAGAAGACGAACCCGAGGCCGACGATCCCGGAGATTGCCATCACCCACTTGCGCCCGACGTTTGAGCCATAGAACTCAGCGAACCAGGGGAGCGGGCGTCTCTTGCTAGGGGACTGGGTGGTCGTCATAGCCAAGCCTGAAGCTAGCAATCGCTCGAGCGTTTCTGTAGTTCGCCTGCCAGCAGTCTCTGATCCCGCATCGTCCGCCGGGCAACGGGTAGCCGCTTGCCGCGATTTGACCCGCGCGCGCGGGGAGCCTAAATTACAAATACGTAATTACACGTCTGTGAGAGGTGGGAGTTGGACACGAAACTGATTGAGGCCCTGGTCCTCGACAAACTGTCGTGGCAGGATTTTGCGAACTGCAGCGGGGCCGATCAAGACCTCTTCTTCCCCGAACGCGGCGCTTCGACTCGCAAGGCGAAGGCCATTTGCGCTGCCTGCACCGTCAAGGCCGAATGCCTGGAATTCGCTATCACGCAAGGTGAGCGTTTCGGCATCTGGGGTGGCCTGTCCGAGCGTGAGCGGCGCAAGATTCGCCGCCAGCGGGCGCTGGTCGCCAAAGCCAGAGAAGTCGGCTGACCGACAGCCGACCCCCGTGCGAAACGAGCGTGCCGGCATCGTACGCCTGCAACGACTTGTTCTAGGCTTCGCGGTAGACATCAGATAGGGAAGTCATGGGCGTCGCCATCGGGATCATTGTCGGGCTGGCTGTTGTCGCAGCCATCATTTACTTCGTGTTCCGCGGCACGCAAGCGCCGCCTCCTGAGCTAGGCACGTCGAAGGGGACGTCCGAGCCGATCAGACCCGTTCCCCCTGTATCCGAGTTTCACGTCAAGGGCGATGCTGCCAACGTCTACTTCGACGTGCCTTTGCCGACCAGCGAAGACGCCGTGCTCGAGAAACTCCTTCTGCACGAAGCGGTTGAGGTAGTACGTGAGAAGCGTCACAGCTTGCCGATCGATCAGGTAGCCAGAGTGGTGGCCTTCGGGCGCAGCGGCGCCGGCTTTGACCAGGTGGGCGAGGTCGGTCTCGAAACCCCCGGAACACTTCCACCCCCGGCTCCTCCACCCGTCGTTTTCAAGCAAGCCGGGCCCGATCCGCTGGCTGCTTTTGGGGGCGGGGCAGGCGGGGCGCCGCCGGGGGTGGCAGCTGCCGTTCCTGAGGAGGGTTTCGGCCCGGCCGGCGCCGAGGTCGAGCTACCTGCCCAGACTGAGTCGGGTTTGCGCATGCAAGGAGTGGATCCTTCTTCAGCCGAGGCCGGGGATCTCGTTCTCGGGCTTCTGAGGCTGAGCGGTTTCACCGTCTCAGACGCCACCGATCGCGAAGGCTCCCGCACCTACCTGGCGTCCAGTCCGGCCGGTCGCACCTACGTTTGGGTTGATCCGATGGGGGACTCCGATTATCCGGAGCTGGAAGAGCGCACGATCAACAGCTTCATGGTTCAGTTTGAGCAATCGGGGATGGACCGCGGTTTGCTGGTCTCAGACAAATTCGGGCCCTTTGTCGTTTATGAGAAAGAGCGGCGTGAGCCCCGGGTCCACTTCATCACCAGGGAGCGGTTGCAGCAATTCGTCGACTCGTTGGCCCTGACTTAGCTCGGATTCAGCGCCGCGCGGTCCCCTGACCGGTATCCTCCCTGACCACCAAAGGAAGACACATGCGTGGACTCGGCTGGCCGGAGCTCATCCTCATACTCGTGATTGTCGTGGTGCTCTTCGGGGCGACGCGGCTTCCTTTGATCGCCCGCAGCATCGGCTCCTCGGCCAAGGCCTTCCGCCGGGGACTGGCCGATCAAGCCGGTGACGCCGACGAAGATCAACCCGTCAACGGCGATGACTGAGTCGTCGACCGGCGGGGAACTCTTTTCCGCCTCCACACCGTTACTTGCCTAGATGGTCTCGAACGAGGCCGTACCCACGTGGGAGCAGGTCGCCAGTGACTATGGGCGAACCATTTACAACTTTGCCTACAGGCTCACCGGTAACCGGGATGACGCCTCCGACCTGTCGCAGGAGGTACTGCTCAGGGTCCGGCGCGGTCTGGCCAACTACCAGCCGGGATCGTTCGAGGGCTGGCTGTGGCGAATCACCCGCAATGCCTTCCTCGACGAGGTTCGCAAGAAACAGCGCCGCCCCACCACCGAGCTCCCCGACGAAGATCGCTCAGCTATCGCTACCACTCCGACCCCGGAAGAAGTGCTCTCCCAGACCCGTCTCAGCGACGATGTCCAACAAGCTCTTCTGGCTCTTCCCTACGAGTTTCGAGAAGCTGTCGTGATGTGTGACGTGGTCGGACTCAGCTATCAGGAGATCGCCGAAGCGGCTGAGGTCCCGGTCGGGACGGTAAGGAGCAGAATCCATCGCGGTCGATTGCTACTGCGAGATGCGTTGGAGGTGAGTGGTTGATGCACCTGGGCGACTTGATTTCCGCCTACGTCGACTCCCAGCTCGATGCTTCGGAGCGGGCAGCAGCCGATGAGCACCTCGCCGGCTGCCAGCAGTGTCGCCGCGAGCTGGACGTTGTCACGTCGAGCCGGTACCGGCTGCGCCGGCTGCCGGTCCTAGAGCCCCCTCCCGAAGCCTTGCGTCCACCCGCCCCGGTGGTGCCACTTCGTCCCGCTCGTCGTCGCCTGCTGGTGGCGGCCGCAGCAATGTCGACGCTTGTGGTTGGTGTCGGCTTCTCGGTCAATGCCGAGAAGGCCGTCCCGCTCCCGTTGGACGCCGTCGTCGACCAGCACGTTGCCCGGGCGTCGGTTGATCCCGGTCTCAACGTGCTCCAGGTTCAAGCGGTGGTCAACCGGTGATCTTCACGCTGACGCTGGCCGTTATGACGCTGCTCGGGACCATGCCGGCACCCGACCTGGTTGACGATCTGGATGGTGCTGCCGATGCCGAATTCGTCGGCCGCCAGCTGGTGGTGTGTTGGGGAGCAGATGGCGCCGTGGCGCACGTGACGGACGTTGAGCAATCCGGCGGCATGACGATGGTCACCGGACCGGATGGCTCGTTCGTCATCGGCGAGGGCAAGATGATCGAGCAATGGGCGGGTGGCATCCGCTACCTGGAGATGACGCCAAGCACCGACTGGCGGCTGTGGGACGGCTACTCGGTGCGAGAGGGTCTGGCCGGGGTGGCAGATCCGGCCGGATCGCGGGCGGTCGAAATTCGCCAGGATGGCGGGCTGCGGGCGCGGTTCGTGCTCGATGTGGCCACGGCCACCCCACTCACGACCGAGATCTACAACGGAAACGGGTCGCTGTACCGCTACTCGACCATGCTGGAGGTCCGACCGCGTAATGACGACGCCATGCTCGACATGGACGACATGCCCGAGCCGGACCACCGCGACCACGCGGAGGCCGAGGCGATTCCGCGGATTGCCGGGCACTACTGGGCCGCCGACTCCTACTCGGCACCCGGCGGAGTTCAGGTCTTCTTCACCGATGGCCTGTTCCGTTTCTCCGTGTTCGAGGTGAATCGCAAGAGCGATGGCGGGGGTCTAGCGGACGCCCGTTCGGCTGAGATCGGTGGCCAGGGCGGATATCACCGTCTGTATACGCCAGGAGCCGTCAGCGTCTTCTGGCGCACCGCCGACCAGGCCTACGTTCTAGTCGGCGACCTGCCCCCCGATCACATGGAGACCGTCCTGGCGGACTTGCCACCCCCGGGTCGCCCCAACGTCCTCAAACGCGCCTGGCGCTGGGCATTTGGCTAATCACCAGTCGCCAGTCACCAGTCGCCAGTCTTCCGTGCGGCTGCACCATTCGCCGGAGAGGATTACGGCTCTGGCTGGTAGCTGGTAGCTGGTAGCTGGTAGCTGGGCCTGGTAGCTGGTAGCTGGTCGCTAAAGCTCGGCTAGAGCTTCCGCGTACTCGTCGTGTTCGCGCGCTGTGCCCAGTGAGTCTGAGGCGATGATCTGTCGGACGATGCCGTCGGGGTCGAGCACGAAGGTGGTGCGATTGGCAACACCCATTTTCTCGTTGAAGGTGCCGTAGTCCTGACTCACCGCGCCGTGCGGCCAGAAGTCGGATACGACCGGGAAGTCGAACTCGTGTTCTTCAGCCCAGCGAGCATTGGTGGGCCGGGCGTGGCAGGTAACCACCAC
The DNA here is from genome assembly GCA_051011455.1 of Acidimicrobiia bacterium. Taxonomy (GTDB): domain Bacteria; phylum Actinomycetota; class Acidimicrobiia; order Spongiisociales; family SHLN01; genus SHLN01. The sequence continues at coordinate 32,819 of JBPCTX010000288.1, forward strand.
TACCCTCGCGTCGAGGTCGCTGAGGTCGACGAGGTCGTCCCTGATGGCACAGACCTCACCGTCGCAGATTGATGTGAACGGGAACGGGATGAAGACGACCAGCGTCTTTGAACCGGCCAGGTCGGACAGCGAGACAGGTTGGCCGTTCTGATCCGGGAGAGTGAACTGGGGGGCAGGCTGTCCGATGGTGGCGACGATCGCAGAGTCTCCTTGTCGGCGAGGACGGGAGCCTACTCCTCTCTTTTTGAGCCTTTCGACCTATCGAGGAGAGCGGGCCGGCGGAGTAACTTTGGGAGGTCGGCTGTCGACTGTTCGACAGTTGGCGCTCGAAGTGGGTTGCAACTACGCTGAGTGAACGACCACTGAGAGTGACTAAGGTGTAGTCGTGGCTAACGGGGTAAGAGGGCGGAGAATCCAGATGACACAGAGTGCGCAGACGATTTCGCACCCGTCACAGCAAGCCGCGTTGGCAGGCCAGGCGGGAACGACTCGGAAGCGGGGGGCTTACGAGCGTTTCGTTAAGGGCGTCGTCGACCGATTCGTCGGGCTGATCCTGGCCATCCTCACCCTCCCGATCGTCGTTCCGGTCGCGATAGCGGTGTTCATCGACCTCGGGTTGCCCATCCTTCTCAAGCAACAGCGGGTCGGAAAGAACGGCAAGGTATTTCGGGTGCTCAAGTTCCGATCGATGGAGCCGGACCGGAGAGCGGGCCATGTTCCGCCCTTTGTCGGGAGCGATAGACGCGTCAATCACAAGTCGGAAGAGGACCCGAGGCTGACTCCGGTCGGTCGCTTCATTCGCAAGTGGAGTCTGGATGAGCTTCCTCAGCTGTGGAACGTTGTCTTCGGCCAAATGAGCCTGGTGGGCCCCCGCCCCGAGATGGTCCAAATCGTCGAGCGATACGAGCCGTGGCAGCACGCCCGGCATCAGGTCAAACCCGGTGTTACAGGCCTGTGGCAGATCTCGGCCCGGGGCGAAGTGCCGATGCACGAGGCGACGCACATTGACCTTGAGTACGTCGACAAGATCTCGCTCGGCACCGACCTGAGGATCCTGGCCAAGACTCTTCCGGCCGCACTCGGGAGCCGGACCGGCTACTAAGCGGCCGTGAGCGGAAACTCCCAATTGGTTTACACTGACATGCGAGGGGAAACGGGCTGACTACGCCTTCTTCTCGACTCACCAACCCACAAAGGAACTGATCGATGGACACGCTTCGCCCGAGAGAGTTTGACGAGATCGCGGCGCTCGAACAGCCGAGCATCGTCGCCTCGATGTGGCGCTATCGCTGGCTGGTGGCCCTGATCGTGGCCGTCTTTATTGGGCTGGGTCTCGCATTCCAGGCATACGTGCCCTCGGCTTTCGAGGCGACCGCGGAGATGACCGTCGAGGATCCCCGGACCTCGAGTCTGTTTGAAGCCGGAGACATCCCTCGCACGAATTCCACGCCCACCCGCTACGTCGCCGACCAGGTTGGAATTCTGCAAGCTTCTGAGGTCGCAACGGTTGCCGCCGGTTTGGTGAACGAGTGGCGTGACCTTGAGGCATCCGACTACACGTCGGACCTGGCCAAGTGGCTTACCCCCGAGCTTGTAGCCGGGGTTGAGATTTCCCAGCGTGAGTTCCTAGCCGAAACAGGCGTTTCGTCAGATCGGGACAGCAACCGTATCGAGGTGAGTTTCACAGCCGACACCGCCGCACGTGCTCAGATCGGAGCCAATGCCATCGTGGAGGCCTATCGGATCGTTCGCACCGACGAGCTCACCCAGACGGCCAACACCGCGCTACTGCAGATCCAAACCGAGCAGGATGCCCTCAACTCGTCGCTGCAGGCACTCCGTTTCGAAATCGACAACCTGCGTGCGGCGGACGAGGTGCGGACCGCCCTCGACGCAGAGTTCGAGAAGGATCTGGCCACATTCGGAGCGCTGCAGGATGAGCTGGACACACTGGTTGCAATCGACCCCACCAGCGACGAGGCGGCCGCAGTCCGCACCCAACTCGATGATATCTTGCAGGACTTTCAGACCTTCGAGGTGATCAGTCGTATTGAGCAGCGCGACGCCAATCTGCAGGCCTTGCTGGTGCAGCAGGACCAGGCGATCGACGAGCTGGCCGATCTCTCGACCCGGGCGAATGGCATCATCATTGCTGTCAATTTGCAGGGCGCCGGGATTACCTCACTATCTCTCGCGCCTACTCCGACCACGACCACCGGGTCGGGCCCGGCACGGATTCTGGCGGCAGCCATTGTGCTTGGCCTGGCGGTCGCAGCTGCCCTCACGTACTTCCTCGCCTCCCGTCGGCGGGCGTTCGGCAGTCGCACCCTGCCCGAGCTCGTGCTCAACGCCCCGCTGCTGGCCGAGGTACCCGACTTCACACTGGAGGGAATCAAATCCGCTCTCCCCGTTACTCAGGCGCCGACCTCGGCCTCAGCTGAGGCGTTCCGATTCGCCGCGGCCGCAGTCGATATCCGGGCTTCGGCAGCGGGTGCCAAGTCGCTGATGATGGTGTCTGCC
>JBPCTX010000289.1:0-13408 GCA_051011455.1 Acidimicrobiia bacterium
AGTTCCGGTGGCGAGTTCGTCAGTGCCGGGACCAGCTCCCACGCCCGGCCGTCGGCTGAGTGCCACATTGCTGCCAGCGTTGGCTGGTCCGCATTCTCGGCCATGGCGATCAGGCCGACCGGAGTACTGAAGAGCGAGTCCTCCCAAACCCGCCCGGCCTCGGCTGCAGGGAGGGAAGCCTGCTCCCACTCGATTCCGTTCTGACTGTGCAGGGCGACTACCGCCGAAGGAAGCGGCTCGTATCCCACTGGGCAGAACGAGCAGTCTTCGGCGCGGTTGCCGACCACGACCACGCTTTCCTCGAACTCGGCGGTGGCCACAGGCAGCCACTCGTTGCAGATGTCGTCGCTCCAGGGAGTGGCAGTCCAGGCGTGGCCGCCGGGTGAGGTCCATATGTCCCCAATGCATTCGGTGAGCCACTCGTCGTTCTCGTTGTGGTCCTGGCATCGGAACCCCGGCAGAACCATCCCGAATCGCGTCCAAGCGCCCGGGTCGTCCGCATAGATCGACCACCCCTGGCCGCCGGGACTCTCGTATTCGGGTGTAACTGAGCGATCCACCCTGGCCCAGACCAGGCCGTCGAGCGAGTGCCAGAGAGGGGTCCAGGTGGGATCGATCCCTACCGCCATGAACCCACGGTCGGAAGCGGCGATCCTCGTGACTGCCGGTCGGTAGTCCCCGGTCGCACAGCCGGTCAGCATGGGCGCCAGGTACGGGTTGATCTGGTGGTCGCCCTGGTCGAGGCATCCGGGGAAGATGCTCGGGTCGTGGGGAACCCGTCGCCAGGACCTCCCATCGGGAGACGTCCAGATGGCCGGAACGGCGTTGCAGTCTTGCAGATCACCGCCTACGCAGTCGATGCCGGCAGCGACAAAGCCCGGGCCTCCTGCGCCCACCTGGTTGACCTCGGCGGTGGTAAACGTTTCTTCGCCCACCAGTTCCCAGGCCTCACCATCGGCAGAGAACCACATCACCGGATCACGGAAGTTCCCTGTAATGAAACCCAGCTTCCCCGCCACGACTAACCCTTCTGAAGAGGCGGCGAATCCGTGCACCAGGTCCATTCCGGGCGTAGCTTCGCTCCCGGGTGGCAGCTCAAGCTTCATCTCGCTGAACTCCCACCCGGCAGCCAGCGATGCGGCCTCGAAGCGGGCAACGGTCACGCTGGTTGATGTGGATGATGCGGCCGGGGGGACCGTCGACGGTGGAGGACCGGTGGTGGTCGTCGTGGCGGCTGTCGTGGGGGTGTTGGTGGCTGCTGGCCCCGTGTCGGATCCTCCGCACGCAGCCATGCCGACAAGCAGGGCAACGGCTCCAGTCGAAAGCAGCGTCTTCATAGGCAGCCTCCGGTCGGGTTTCACTTGTTCTATGTCCGGTCGACCCGGTTGCTTGTGCTCGGTTGTAGGTTGACCGGGTGGCAGATCAGCTCGGCTTTGATGAAGAGACGGCTGCGCGGCTGGAGAAGCTGTATTCAGCCGGCGACGTGGTGCGGCGGCGCCGGCTGGTGCTCGAAGCACTCGACGCCGCACCCGGCGAGTCGATTCTGGATGTGGGGTGTGGGCCCGGTTTTTATGTCGCCGACCTGGCCGGAGCTGTTGGTGACGGGGGCCGCGTCACCGGCGTGGACTCGAGTCCGGCGATGCTGGCCGGTGCTGCCGGACGCACCACCGCCCAGACCAACGTGACCTTGCTGGAGGGGTCGGCCACCGACCTCCCCCTTGACGACGGCGCCGTGGATGCCGTCATCTCGGTTCAGGTGTTCGAGTACGTAGAGGATGTCGATAGGGCGCTGGATGAGGTGCACCGGGTGCTGCGGCCGGGGGGCCGGATGGTGCTCTGGGACATCGACTGGTCGACCCTCTCCTGGTATTCGGACGACCCGGAGCGGATGGACCGCGTTATGCGGTCGTGGGATGAGCACCTGGCCGACCCGGTTCTTCCCCGCACGCTGGCGGCGTCGATGGCCGGGGCGGGGTTCGAGAACGTGGCGGCCCGAGGGCATGCGTTCGTCAACCGCGATGTCGGGCCGGACTCCTACAGCGGCGGGATCGTCCCGTTGGTCGAGGACTACGTTGCCGGTCGGGGGATCACGGCCGACGAGGCTCATGAGTGGCGGGCCGAACTGCGGGAGTTGAGTGAGGCCGGCCGCTACTTCTTCAGCGTGGTCCAGTTCTGCTTCGCGGCCACCCGGCCCGAGTAGTTCAGGTCCCCAGCATCGAGTCGATAGCTTCCACCGAGCGCTCGGCCGCGTCGCCGGCGCCGTACGGGCTGGGAAGGGTCGACAAACGCTGATGCAGGGCGGGAAGGTCCTCCAGCCAGCCACCGAGCACCCGGCCGATGTCCGGTCCGGGGAGCACCCGCTCGGCGAAGGTTCCCAGCACTTCTGGCCGCTCGGTTGACCGGCGCACCACCAGGACGGGCCTTTTCAGCACGCTGACTTCCTCCTGCACTCCGCCCGAGTCGCTCACAAGCGCCCCACATTCGGCCGAAAGGGCCAGGAACTCCTGGTAGCCGATGGGTTCGACCACTCGCAGTCGGTCCAGGTACTCGCCCAGCCCGAACGACTCGACCCTGGCCCTCGTGCGAGGGTGCATGGGGAGGATGGTCGGGAGGGAGAGGCCGGTCAGTTCCGAGAGGATGAGTGCCAGCGTGTCGGGATTGTCGACGTTCTCGGGGCGGTGGAAGGTGGCAAGCAGGAAGCCGGCCGGCGCTACCTCGTAGCGGTCAAGGTACTGCTGTCGATGTTCCGGAAGCAGAGTGGTGACGGCCTCGACAACAGTGTTGCCGGTTACCTCAATCCGGTCGCCGGGTATCCCGCTGTCGAGCAGGTTCTGTCTGCTCACTTCGGTCGGGGCGCAGCACAAGTCGGACAACATGTCGGTGACCACCCGGTTGTGTTCTTCGGGCATGGCCCGGTCGAACGATCGCAGGCCGGCCTCGATGTGGACAAGTGGGGTCTCAGTGGCGTTGGCGGCCAGGGCCGCACCCACCGTCGTGTTGGTGTCTCCCTGTGCCACCAGGGCCGCTGCCGGCTGTTCGGCCAGGTGCTCACCCAGGCGCCGGGTGGCCTCGCCGATCTGGGTAGCGCGAGTTTCGCCGCCGATCGCCAGCCGGTGAGTGGGCTCAGGCAGGCCGAAAGCGTCGAAGAACACTCGGGAAAGGCTCTCGTCGTAATGCTGGCCGGTGTGCACCACCCGGGCCCGGTCGCCGAGCCCCTTGATAATGGGGGCCAGCTTGATGATCTCGGGACGGGTGCCAAGCGCGACGACGATGCTGTTCGAATTGGGCATGAGCGGTCCCGGGTAGCCTGCGGGCTGCGATGTTACGCCTCCTGCTCGCCGTTTCCCAGGTCCTCGTTGCCGCCCTGGCGGCCTACAACCTGATCGTTGCCCTGTGGGGCCTCCCCGATCAGTCCAACATTCGGCGCGGTACCCGTCGCCGCCGGCTGCGAGTAGTCGTTCCGGCTCACAACGAGGAGGGCGTGGTTGGCACGCTCATCGCCGATCTGGATGCCCAGGACTACCCGTCCGAATTCGTCAGGGTGGCCGTCATCGCCGACCGTTGCACCGACGACACGGTCCAGGCCGCGGCCGGCGCCGAAGTGTCCGAGCGGGCGGAGGGCCCCGACGGCAAGGGGCCGGCGATCGCGTGGTATCTCAGCCGGGATCCGCTAGGGCCCGAAGAGTCGCTGGTGGTCCTGGATGCCGACAACCGGGTTAGCCCCCAATTTCTGGCCGGAGTGGCGGATGCGCTTGACAGTGGATTCGACGCTGCCCAGGCCTACGTCGACACCTCCAATCCGGATGCTTCGTGGCTGTCGACCGCCTCGGCCTTGAGCTACTGGGCCAGCAACCGAATGGTGCAGTTGGCCCGTCACAACCTGGGCTGGGCCCCCGACCTGGGAGGGACCGGGACGGCTTTTGCCCCAACCGCAACCTGGGTGCTCGAGTCGGTGAGTGGAGTGGTGACGGAGGACTCTGAACAAGCTGCCCGCCTGGCCGTTTCGGGACGCCGAATCGCCTGGCTGCACGACGTGAAGGTGTTCGATCAGAAGCCGGTCTCGGTCGGGGTGGCCATGCGGCAGCGGGCCCGGTGGATGTCGGGTCGGCGCTCTGTCGCCCGCAGCTACCGCGGCAAGATGCTGCGCGAGGCCGTGCGAAGTGAATCCTGGGCTCTGGTCGATCTGGTAATCCGCCAGAGCCAGCCGGGGAGAGCCTTCATGGTGGGAGTGTCGGCAGCCCTCTCAATCGCGTCGTTGTTCACGGACCTGCTGTGGCCGTGGTGGATATGGGCGGCGGTGGTAGCAGTGCAGGTGCTTTTGCCCGTTCTGTTCCTGATCCGGGACCGGGTCCCGGCCAGATACCTATGGCGCTATCCGCTACTCGTGATCTTCGGGCTGCTGTGGCTGCCCGTGCGCTTGATGAGCTCGCGGGTGCGGGGCTGGTACCACACGCCTCACGACTGATCGCGCAAGTGGCGGCGCGGGCCCGGCCCCCGCCCCAGGCCGGCCAGCAATCCCACCCCATACGAGAGCTGCATCAGGGCGGTCGCGGCCATGGTGCGCAGCCGGTGAACCGGGCGCCCCGAGGTGCCGAGGCCGATGGAGATGAGCGCCAGTGCCCACATCGCCAGCAGTGCAATGAGTGGCCACTGCCACGGCGTCAGCACGGCCAGGATTGCGCCTGCTACTAGGCCAAGCAGCAGCGCCAGGGGTGCCAGCGGCCGCAAGCTTGGCAGGACACCGTTGGCATACAGCATGTCGGCCTTGCCCCATCCGTAGCGGTAATACTGTCGTGCCAGCGCTCGCCAAGTGTCGCGAGGCCGATAGTCGGAGCGGATGGCGGGATCCAGCATCACGGTGGCGCCCTGGCGTCGCCAGCGGAAATAGAGGTCGGCATCTTCGGCTACTCCCGGCAGATCACGGTAGCCACCCAGCCGCTCGAAATCGGCCCGCCGGAAGGCCCCCAGGTAGACGGTGTCGACCAGGGAGCGGTGCTCTTGATGGCGATAGCGGGCCGGCCCCACCGCCCAGGCCGACGCCATGGCCGAGACCACAGCCATTCCGACCGGTGTATCGCTGATCGGGATCATACGTCCGCCGACGGCCCTGGCGTCCGTTGCCTCCAGCGCCTCAACCGATCTGCGAACGTAGTCGTCCGAGTAGGTTGAGTGACCGTCAACCCGCACCAGGATCTCGCCGGACGCGGCGGCGGCGGCGAGATTGAGGCCGGCCCATTGGCGTCGTTGCGGGTTGTCGATCAGGATCAGGTCCCCGTGTTGGTGATGGGTCTCGAGCAGTGAGCGTGTGCCGTCGGTCGAGCGACCGTCGGCGACCACGATTTCGATTTCCCCGTCGTAGACCTGGGCTTGCAGGCTGGCGAGGCACGCTTGGATGAATCCGGCCTCATTGAACACCGGGAGGATGATGGAGACGGGAGGCGGCACGGCGGGAGCATACCCTTCAGCTTTTCGACCCTCAGCCGATGTCTGGTTCATGCGCAGAATCACGATTCTCCTGCTCGCCCTGGCCGTGCTCGCCTCCATCCCGGCCGCCAGTCAGACGGCAGAGGCGACGGCGCCTGAGGACTGGATTGTCGGCACAGGTCCGGTCTATGGCGGGATCTATCCGAACACTTTCTGGTTCAGCGATGACTTCGACAACCTGGCGGGTCAGGTGTGGCGCAAGGCAACTTTCGCCGGCCTATTCCACACGATCTATGAGAGCGATTCGTGGGCAGGGACCAGCGCCAAGCTGGAGGAGGCCTGGACGGCGGGAGCAACGCCGTTCTCCAATCTTGAGTTCACCCAGAGCGCGGCGGTGATTGCCGGACCCTCGCTGGATGCCCAGATCACCTCATGGGCTAACGCAGTGAAGGATTGGCTCGACCTGGGCGGCGGACGCTCGCTGATCATCGCCCCGATGCAGGAGATGAACGGCGACTGGATCCCCTACGGCATGGCTCCGACCAACTACAAGATCGGGTACGAGAAGATCCGGACGATTGTTGAGTCGACCGTCACCGATCCCGACAAAGTGCGCTGGGCGTTTGCCCCCAACGGGTGGTCGTCTCCTCCCCACGGCATCGCCGACTACTACCCCGGTGATGACCTGGTCGATGTCATCTCGCTCAGCACCTACAACTTCGGGGACTACGACCTCTATAACGGATGGCTCGAGCCGTCCGACGCGATCCAGCCCTACGTCGACGAGGTCCGAGCCGACATCCCGGGATCAATCGACAAGCCCTTTCTGCTCTCCCAAACCGGCACCGTCGGAGCCACCGGTGACAAGAACGAGTGGATCCGGGATATGTTCACCGTGATCGAGAACGACCCCAACCTCATCGGCTTTGTCTACTTCAACATCGACCAGACCGATCCCCTCGGACACGATTGGATCTTCTGGGACAACGGAGTCAAGAAGCCGGGTTATTGGGGTTACCGGGACGGCATGCGGCGGGCGACAACGACCTACCAGTTCCCCCTTACCAACTGGTTTCAGCCGGGCCCCCTTCCCTTCGCCCAGCATGCCACGCCCTGCCCCGACGGGATGGACTGTGACACCATCGCATTCGTCGATCCGGGCTCGGAGATCAGTTTGCGCGATTCCATCCATGTCGGCTCTGCGATCAGTGATTTCTACTACGGCGGCCCCACCGATATGCCCTTGATGGGGGATTGGGACTGTGATGGAACAGCCACCCCCGGTATGTATCGCGAGTCAAACGGCTTCGTCTACCTCCGCAACAGCAACACGACGGGTGATGCCGAGATCGAGTTCTTCTTCGGAATCGCCGGTGACATCCCGATCGTGGGGGACTGGAACAACAACGGTTGTGACACTCTCGGCATCTATCGGGCCGGGCGGGTCTACATCAAGAACACCCTTGGCACCGGGTTCGCCGACTTCGACTTCTGGTACGGGGTCCCGGGCGATCGGCCCTTCACCGGCGACTTCGATGGGGATGGAGTCGACACTGTTGGCCTCTATCGCGAGTCGACCGGCTTCGTCTACTTCCGCAACTCGCTGGATGATGGACCTGCCGACTTCGACTTCTTCTACGGAGCACCGTCGGACAAGATCCTGGCGGGAGACTGGAACGGGAACGGCACGGACACAGTGGCGGTCTATCGGCCCTCCGATGACAAGGTCTACTTCCGCATGACGAACACCTTCGGAGTCGCCGACTTCACCCTGGCAGTCGAGCCCGGCTTCGAAACCGCCCTGGCGGCCCGCTAGTCAGTCGCCAGCGCCTGGGTGAACCAATCCAGAGCACGGGCCACCAGGTCGATCTGCTCGGGGAACCGGCGCGCTCCGTGGCCGGCGGCGGGGTATCTGACCAGCTCCGTTTCCACCCCGTGTTCGAGCAGCGAGTTGTAGAACTCGAGGGCCTGGGTCGGGGGCGTGTTCTTGTCGAGGTCCCCGGTCAACACCAATGTCGGGCACTCGACACGATCGGCAAAAAATGCCGGGCTGCGTTCGAAGAACAGACCACCTGGAGCCGACGCTCCCGGCTCCAGGAAGAGCTCGTCGAAGAAAGGGATCTGGGAGGTGCGGTGCTGGCTGTACCAATTGGTCACAGGCGAGATGACAACGGCGGCGGCGAAGCGGGAGTCCTGAGTGATCAGCCAGGCGCTCATGAAGCCTCCGTAGCTGACCCCGGTCACCGCCAACCGATCAGGATCGGCAATGCCGTCTTCGACCAGTGCCTCGAGGCCGGCCAGATAGTCGCCGGTGTCGGCGCCGCCCATGTCGCCCCGGACCGCGCCGGCGAAGACCTGGCCTCGCCCGCTGCTGCCGCGGGGGTTGGGGTAGAACACGGCGAATCCTGCCTGAGTGAACAACTCGGCCCCCCGCTGGCGCCCCAGCCAACGGTTGCGGTGACACCAGATCGGACCTCCGTGTATGTCCATCACCAGTGGGTGCGGTCCCGGCGTGGTGGGAGTGACGAGCCGGCCGTCGATGTCGAGGCCGTCGGGGGCCTCCCACCGAACCGATCGCACTTCACCTTGCAGGAAGCCGGCCTCGGCCAGGCCGGCAGGGGCGAAACTCGCCACCGGGTGGTAGCCGTCGGCGTCAATGCGGGCGACCTCCGGGGCGACGGCGTAACCCTCGCCGACGACGAAGAAGGCGTCGCCGGAGGGGGCGGCGTGCGGGTACCACTCGCCAAAGGTGCGGTCCTCCGAAGCCCACAGTTCGTTGATCCGCCCGTTCGAGGTTTCGACCCAGCCGACCGCCGTTTCCAGGTTGCGGGGCCCGGCGTAGGCCAGTCGCTCACCATCCATCCACTGCAGCCAGGTCACGTCGACATCACCGGTGTCGAGCTCCGAGACCTGGCCGCCCTTGTCGATGATCCTCACACTGCCGGCCACTATCCACCGGTCGCTGCAGATGGCTTCGACGAGAGCTACCCGGCCATCGTCTGATACGGCCGGCCAACCGATCTGCTCGGCTGGTTGGTAGAGAGTCTCGGCTGTTCCGGTCTCGAGATCCAACATTGCGAGCCGTGCCGTGTACCACGCCCCCTCGCTGTGATCGTCGGAAACCACTGCCACGATCCGATCCTCGTCGTACCAGACGCTCTCCCAGACGTTGAGGCCGGTGGGGGAGACGGGGCGGACCCGGCCGGTCTCCACATCGAGGACCCAGGCCCGTCGCCACAGCTCGTCACCCTCTCCGGTCTCGACGGTGGGGACCCAGTGGGGCAGGGCGGCATCGTGGCGCGGGATCGTGGTCCCTCCCTGGGCACCCGCCAGATCTGCACCGAGGCCGGCCACGCCCATCAGGATGCGGCCTCCCGACGGTGACCATGAGAAGTACTCGATCGCTCCGTCGGTGTCGGGAACCGACGGGCCGTCGATGAAGGCCAGGCGGTACCGGCCGGAGCCGTCGACGTCCGACAGGTAGGCGATCCGCGAGCCGTCCGGTGAATAGCGGGGGGAGCGGTCGTGGGGCCCATCCGTAATCGGCTCGAAATATCCGTTGGCCAGGTCGACTGTGTAAATGAACGACTCTGGCGACGAGTAGAGATCGGCCTGGACCAGTCCGGCGAAAACGCCCCGGCTTCCATCGGGTGCGATGTCCAGCCCGTTGGCGTCGTAAACGTGGCCGGTACCCGGCTCGAGCAGCTTCGAGTACCACTCCTCGACCGCCTCGAAGACGGCGGTTTCCCGGATGTCGCGGGGCAGATGGCGCATTGAGACAAGCTAGTAGGTGAGCGGACAGCGGACAGCGGACAGCGGACAGCGGAGGGCCATCAGCTTTGTATCAGCTTTCAGGCGTCAGCTTTCAGCTATCAGCCAGAAGGGAGCACTCGTCAGGTTGCTGCTTGCTGTCTGCTGTCTGCTTACTGCTTACTGCCTACCTCTTGCCTATCAAGGGCACCGGAGGGGTACGCGTGTTGTAAAGCTTTTTCGGGGTATTCCGATGCTTTCTGTGACGGCTAAGACCACGGAAAGTGTTGATGACTGTGACCCGACTCACCACCCTCTTGATGAGCGCCCTCCTGGTGTTCTCGGTGGCGGTGCCGGCCGGGGCGGTGAGCGCCAATGAGGGTTTTGCCGAAGCAGAGTTCCTGCGGCTGATCAACCAACGGCGGGCTGATTTGAATCTGGCCCCGCTTGCCCCCTATTGGGATCTGGTCGACGATGCTCGCCAGCACAGTCGATTCCAGTCCGAGGATCGCTGCTCCGGTGGCGAGCGAATCTGTCACAACACCGCCCTCGGCAGCGTCACCACCGGTTGGTACGCGCTTGGGGAGAACGTGGGAGTCGGCTTTGATGTTGACGGGCTCGATCGAGCATTCTGGAACTCGCCTACCCATCAAGCCAACGTGGTCGGAAACTACAACTACGCCGGGGTCGGAGTCGTGGTGCGCCAGGACGGTGCCATGTATGTGACTGTCGTCTTCATGCGCGGCCCGGAGGGACTCTCGGCACAGGCTCCGCAAGCACAGCACGAGTTTCCCGACGGCGCCGATGTTCCTGGCCTCCACAGCGGTCAGCGCGGAACCTGGGCTCTGTACGGACAGAACAGCAGCTTCTACTACGGAGTGCCGGCAGACATCCCGGTCACGTGCGACTGGGACGGCGACCAGACCTCCACGGCCGGCCTCTACCGCCGATCGACGGGCTATCTCTATCTGCGCAACACCAACTCTTTCGGCGTGGCCGACGTGGCCATCTTCTACGGCATCCCGGAAGACATCCCGGTTTGCGGCGACTGGGACGGCGACGGTGAACAGACGATCGGCATCTTCCGACCCTCTGAGGCCCGGTTCTATCTCCGTAACAGCAACTCGCTGGGGTTTGCCGACATCGAGTTCCGATTTGGCCAGGCAGGCGACATCCCGCTGGCCGGTGACTGGTACGGCCGGGGCTACGACAGTGTGGCTGTGTATCGGCCCGGTACCGGCACGGTGCTCGTGGCCGATGGCCGGCAGCGGCTCGGCAACGTGGTCGCTCTCCCGGTCTCCGGAGTGCTGCCCGGTGACCAGGTGCTGTCCGGAGATTGGGACGCCGACGGCACCGACACGCTGGGGACCTACCGCCCCGACACAGGTGAATTCCACCTGAGGACCGGCCTCGACCCCAACTCGGACACCATCACCGTCCAGTACGGAGCCTCAGGGAGAACAGCCGTAGCCGGAGCCTGGTAGCCACCGGCAATCAGCTTTCAGCTTTCAGCTTTCAGCTATCAGCCAGAACGCGGTGTCCACCAGGTCATGCCTCGTACCCCTTCTGCTGTTTGCTGCCCGCTGCCCGCTGCCCGCTGCCCGCTGCTTGCGGGCAACCGGTAAGAGTTAGCGAACCAGGTTCCTGACGAGGGACAGGTACCACGAGGCCGCCTTGTTGAGGGCGCGGACCAGGGGATGGATCTCGAACTGGTTGATGCCATCGAAGGCAGCATCCATCGAGGCCAGGATTTCAGCGTCGCCGACCGTCCTGATTGAGCGGGAGCGGGCGGCTTCCTGTCGCAACAGTGATCGCAGCTCCCAGAACCCTCGCCAGCTGTCCCGCTTCTGGTCGAACCATCCATGGCGGATGGCGGCCGCGATGACCGCGAACTCCACCAGGATCAACGCCGGGGCCAACAAGGCGAGAGTGGCCGGCTGATAGTTGGCCCAAACCATGCGCAACCGGTTGCGCTCCAGGTAATACATCTTCCGGGCGTGCCTGCCGAACTCGTAGTCGTGGGAGACTCGGGACTCGGGCACCTGGACGCTCTTGAGCCCCATCAGTCGCAGTCGCCATCCCAGGTCGACGTCCTCCAGGTACAGGAAGTACTCGTCGCGGAAGCCACCGAGATGATCGAACAAGCTGCGCTCGATCACGAAGGCCGCGCCGGATGGGAACGGGACCTCAGTTTCGTTGATGGTGGCGGGTATTGGTTCACCGGAATGAGTCGACCAGGCGAACCCGAGGTAGGTGAGGGCGCTACCCGAGGTAAACCAGTGGTCGGGAGAGTAGGTGAGGTCCATAACCGGCATGGCAGCGCCGATCCCGGGGCGCTCAATTGCGGCCACCAGGGGAGGGAGCCAGCCGGGGTGTGGCTCGGTGTCCGGGTTGAGGAAGGCAATCACCTCGCCCCGGGTGAGAGATGCACCCAGGTTGCAGCCGTACGCAAAGCCGTGGTTCTCTTCCAGCGTGACGAGCTTCACGCCCAGGCGTTCGACAATGGCGATGGTGTTGTCGGTCGAGGCGTTGTCGACCACCACTATCTCCTCCGGCCCTTCAGGATCGCTCAGCAAGATCGAGAGCGATGCCTCGATATGGGGCTCGGAGTTGTGGGTGACGAGGACTAGGGAAACCGGTCTCAACCGGCGTCCCACACTCCGGCTACCGGCGTCATGTGTGCGGAACCGAAGGATTCGATGGTGTGGTTGGCGTATGGCATCTCGAAGTCGTCTCGAAGATAGAACGCCAGGTCCGGCGGGCGAAATACCCCGACCGAATCTATGCCATCGCCATCCCAGTCGCCGGTGATGATCTTGTCCTCAGGAATCGTGTTGTAGTCGTAGCTGATGTCGATTGTCGGGGTCTCAGACGAGTTGGTCAGAGACAGGACCCGGGTCACCGGATCGAATAGACCGACAGTGTCGTCACCGTCACCGTCCCAGTCGCCGGCCAGCGGGATCGAGCCGGTCGCGGCCAGGATCACTTCGACATCGGCGAAACGGGTCTCGTTCTCGTTGGCCAGATAGAAGGTCGACGTGGAGGGCCGGAAGACCCCGATGGTCTCGGTGCCGTTGCCGTCCCAATCGCCGCAGATGGGCTGGTCCTCGGCAATCCCGAAGTGAAATTCGACGTCGGCCACACCGAAGTCGTTGGTGTTGCGCAGATACATGAACCCCGACGTTGGGCGGTACAGGCCGACGGTGCTGACGCCATCCAACCCGTCCCAGTCACACGTGAGAGGACTGTCGCCCGGCAATCCGTAGTAGAAGGCGGGTCGTGCGGTCCCGTCGGCATCGCGGATGAACCACTGGCCGGTGCCAGGGTCGTGCATAGCCACCTGGTGGGCAGGCGTGTCGCCTCCGCCGGTGTCGACGTAACCATCCGGCACGAACTTCTCGACACCGGTTATCTGCATCGAGTACAAGCCGAGCTGGTTGCGGAGGCTGCGGGCAAAGCGGGTCACGGTGCGCGGAGAGCCGTTATCGATCCCGGAGAATGTCACCTGGAAAGCCGCCTGGTGTTCGGTGCCCTGCCTGAGCCACGAGATGATCGTGACGTCGTCCAGCTCATCGAGCCCGACCAGAGCCGCCAACTCGGTCTGCGTGAACTCCTTCTCCCACGTCGCCAGCGGGTTGCCGGCCCCCGGAAGAACCGACCAGGGGTCTGGCACTCCCTGCAGGTACTGAGGGGTGAACCCCGACCCGAAGGCAATTCCGGAGTCCTCAGTGTGCCCGAACGTTGAGGACGAGTAGAAGGTCGGCACCGCGATCGGGGCGCCGGCCCTGGGATGGGAGGACGGAGCCTCGACGCCCGCGTGGTACAGCACCAGCCCGGCGGTGTCGTCTACCGCCTGTATCCAGGCTGGAGCGCCGCGGCCCCAGCCTGCGTAGAACTGGTCGACGGTCGAGTCGTACAGCTGACACCAGCACAGTCGTTGCCGCAGATTGGAGGTTTCAGGGGAACCACGCAAGGCCTGCTTGTTGGCGGCGTAGGAGCGACCCGCCACTGCCTGGGCTTTCAAGGTCTCCTCGTGCCAGCTGTACGGGACTTCGAGCAGGCCGTAGAGATAATCGTCCATGTCGAGGCGAGCGACCAGGTGGAATCCCGTCGGCTCTTCGCCCTCGGCGGCGTTGGGGCGGATCAGGAGGGTGCCCCGGGAATAGCAGCGCTCGCCGGACACATCGCAGGAGGCGTCGCCGTCGGCAATGGTGGTGTCCAGGACCACAGTGGG
>JBPCTX010000290.1:0-4450 GCA_051011455.1 Acidimicrobiia bacterium
TCGCCACCAACGCCGGAGGCATGAACGTGGTGCGTTACGGGCCGATGGGTGATCAGGTGATCGATGCCGGAGTGGTGTTGGCCGACGGCCGATATGTTCCTTCCTTGCTGGCGGTGGGCACCCTGGACCCGACCACGGGGTTGCTGGGACTCCTGGCGGGTAGCGAGGGGGTGCTGGCGGTGGTAGCCCATGTCACCCTTGCCATTGCCCCGGTTCCATCTGACCTGGCGGTGGCGATGGTCGAAGTTGCCGACTCGAATCTCAAGTCGCTGGCTGCCGCCCTGACCACCGTGCCCGGCCTGTTTGCGGCGGAGCTGTTCGGCTCCCGCGAGGTTGAATTGACGGCAAAGGCGATTGGCCGGGCTGCCCCGGTCGACGGAGACTGGCTGATTCTGCTGGAGTGCCGTTCGGAGGCCGATCCGGTGGCAGATCTGGAACGGGTGGTCGGTGATCTACCGGCGGTGGTGGCAACCAACCAGCGGGAGGGTGGGGAACTCTGGCTGTTTCGGGAAGCTCTGACGGAGTCGGTTTCGAGGCTGGGGATTCCCCACAAGTTCGACGCCCGGATCCCTCACTCTGCTCTCAATCAAGTGCGGAGCCGGGTGGAAGCGGCGGTTTCGGATGGAGAGGTTTTCGTGTGGGGGCATCTGTTCTCCAACCGGGAGGGTGATCCGTTGGCCAACCTGCATGTGAACGTCATCGGATCGGTTGACGATGAGGCGGTCTTTGACGTAATCGAGGAGCTCGGAGGCTCAATCGCGGCCGAGCACGGGCTCGGAACCGCCAAGCGCCACCGGGCCCAGGCGGCCCGCTCCGATCTAGCCGAACTGTGGGCCCTGAAGCGCCGATTGGATCCGGCCGGGATTCTCAACCCCAATGCCGTGTTCCCGGCCGGCTATCGGGGCTAAGTTCTTCCCATGCCCCTGTTCATGGATCGCCACGAGCTAGAGACCGACGTCACGGCCGAAGACGTCGCCATGGCGCATGTAGAAGACATGAAGGTGCAAGACCGCTTCGGCGTCAAGTACATCACCTACTGGTTCGATTACGAGCGCCACGCCGCTTTCTGCCTGGTGGATGCCCCCGATGCCGACACGGCATCTCAAGTTCATGCCCTCGCTCACGGACTGGTGGCCAACGAGATCATTCCCGTCGCCGCCAACGCCGTTGAGTCCTTCCTGGGCAAGATCGAGCATCCCCCCGCTCCCGGCGAGGTGGTGACCGACAGCGCGTTCCGGACCATCCTGTTCACGGACATCGAAGGGTCAACGGCTCTCACCCAGCGGCTGGGGGATGCCGGAGCCATGGGAGTAGTGCGAAAGCACGACGACATTGTTCGTCGGGCGCTGGCCGGCCTCGAAGGCAGTGAGGTGAAACACACCGGTGACGGGATCATGGCCTCTTTTGAGTCGGTGACCCGGGGGGTGGAGTGCTCGATTGCCATCCTGCAAGCCCTCGAGGACCACAATCGGACCTCGATCGGCGAGGAGTTCGGGGTCCGGATCGGGATCAGCGCCGGTGAGCCTGTCACCGAAGGTGGCGACCTGTTCGGGGCCGCGGTTCAGCTGGCCAGCCGCATTTGTGACCAGGCCGATGCTCATCAGATCCTGGTGTCGAACGCCGTCAAGGAGTTGGCGATTGGGAAGGGTTTCGCCTTCGCCGACCGGGGAGCGGTAGAGCTAAAAGGCTTCCCCGAGCCGGTCCAGATAGCTGAAGTCAGCTGGCGTTAGCCGAAACGGCCGCTTCTCACAGGTAATCGGCCAGTACGTCGCCCAGGGTGGGCGATCCCTGCTCCTCGACCGTGTAGTGCACCCGCGTATGAGGGAATTCCAGCTCGAGCAGGGCCGCCAGGTCGATTGGCGTGCCCACCACCACCGTGTCGGGTTGGGCGGCCTCGATGGTCTGGCGCAGCTCAGCTTGCTGCTCCTCGCCGTAGCCCATGGCCGGCAGCACCGAGCCGATGTGGGGGTACGCCTCGTAGACCCCCCGGATGGAACCGACCGCGTACGGGCGCGGGTCGATGATCTCGGCCGCACCCAGGTCGCGGGCTGCGATCAGGCCGGCTCCATAAGGCATGCCCCCGTGGGTGATGGTCGGTCCGTCGTCCAGCACCAGCACCCGGTTGCTCGTGACCAGGTCGGGGTCGTCGACGGTGATGGGTCCGGCCGCCCTGATCACCGTGGCCGACGGATTGGCCGCAGCTACCGCCTCCTCAACTGCCGCCAGCTGGCCGGGATCTGCCGTGCCCACCTTGTTGATGAGAACGACGTCGGCGCGGCGCAGGTTGGCTTCACCCGGCCAATAGGAGAGACCGTGGCCGGCCCGATGGGCGTCGGCGACGCAAATGTGAAGGTCGGGTCGGTAGAAGGGGAGGTCGTTGTTGCCGCCGTCCCAAAGGATGACGTCGGCTTCCGCCTCGGCTTGTTGGAGGATTGCTCCGTAGTCGACGCCCGCATAGATGACCGTGCCGGAGGCAACGTACCGTTCGTACTCCTCCCGCTCCTCGATAGTGACGTCGGCTCTGGCGAGGTCCTCGAATGTCGCAAATCGCTGCACCCTCTGTTTGAGCAGGTCGCCGTACGGCATTGGATGTCGCACGGCGACGACGCTGGTGCCCGCCTCGGTCAGCAGTCGATGGATCTTGCGACTGGTCGGGCTCTTTCCGGCCCCGGTCCGGGTGGCAGTCACCGCCACAACCGGCTTGGAAGACGAGATCATCGTTTCGTCCCCTGGTAGCGCGTAAGCGGCGCCGGCGGCGTTGGCCCGGGCAGCCAGGTGCATCACGTGCTCATGAGTCACGTCCGAGTAGGAGAAGATGACCAGGTCGACGTCATGGTCGGCGACGAGCTTCTCCAAGTCGGCCTCCGGGAAGATTGGTATGCCGTCCGGATACCCGGCTCCGGCCAGTTCCGGCGGATACCGACGGTCGTCGATACTGGGGATCTGGGTTGCGGTGAATCCGATCACCTGGAACTCGGCGTTGTCCCGATACAGAACGTTGAAGTTGTGGAAGTCCCGTCCGGCGGCACCAAGAATCAAAACTCGGGTCGGCATGGCCACATTCTGGCGCGGCATTCACCCGATTCGGGCGTTCCCCGACCGACTTCTTCGATCGCATCGCGTCCGTTGTCACCCGAAACGACTTCCTGATCGTCTGTATCAATGACACGAAGGAGAGTGGACATGGTCAAGAAGAGTTGGTGGATCTACGCAGCCGGACTGATCGGCGTTGCGATGGTGTTTTTCGGCGTCGGCAACCTGTTTGGTGGCGATGACGGCCCTCTATACGGAAAGATTGTTGCAGCAGCCGCGGCGGTGGGCTTCGCCGGGCTGATCATGGCCGGCCTGGTCATCCGGGAGAGCGACCAGCGGAAGGGCAGCATGCTGGTTGGCTTCGGAGTACTCCCCGCCACGCTGCTCGTGACCCTGTTCTGGTTCCCGCCCGTGGCAGCCGTCGGTCTTCTGGCAATCTTTGTCGCCTGGCGGGCCTTCTCGGATGGGACAGGCGTGGCAGCAACTCCTGAGCCTGCCAAGGCAACGGAAGGCTGACGCTCGGCCCGAGCTACCTTACGGCGATGACTCAACCCGCCGTCACGGTCAGTCCGGGCGCCGGGCGCGCCCTAGTCGGCCACCCTTGGTTGGCTGGCACCCGGCAGGCCCGGCCGCGTACGATGCGGCCTGCCGAGGCAAGGTGGAGATGGAGCTAGCGAACCGGGTAGTAATCGTCACCGGGGCAGGCAGCGGGATAGGAGCCGCTCTCGCCCGCGCCTTCACCCAGCGCGGCACAGCCCATGTTGCCGTGGTCGACATCGATGGAGATGCAGCTGCTGAGGTGGCCGCCGAGATCGGCGGTTCAGCTCACCAACTCGACGCGGCCGACGAGATGGCCGTGGTGAATCTGGTAACCAGAGTCACCGAGGAGAACGGCCCGATCGACGTGATGTGTGCCAACGCCGGGATTGCCGTCCCCGGCGGCCTGGAAGCCGGCGATGAAGCCTGGCAGAGATCGTGGGATGTGAATGTCATGTCGCAGGTCTATGCAGCCAGGGCGGTGTTGCCGTCAATGCTGGAGCGGGGAGAAGGATCGCTGCTGTTGACGGCTTCCGCCGCCGGGGTGACGACCAGCCTCGATACGGCCCCGTACGCAGTTACCAAGCATGCCTCGGTCGCCCTGGCCGAATGGCTCGCCATCACCTACGGAGATAGGGGTATCCAGGTCTCCTGCCTGGCGCCCCAGTTCGTCGATACCGCCATGGGCCGGCTGGCCGGCGAGACCCCGGCCGCGGCTGAGTGGGCCCGCGACATCATGATCGGCCCGGAGGAAGTCGCTGAGGCGGCTGTCGAGGGCTTGCAGGCGGGGCATTTTCTCATCGTCCCCCACCCCGAAGTAGCCGAGTATTTCCAGAACAAGGCGGGAGATTACGACCGGTGGCTGGCGGGGATGCGCCGG
>JBPCTX010000291.1:0-6636 GCA_051011455.1 Acidimicrobiia bacterium
CGACTGGACTGATAATCCACGCGTCGAACAGGTTTTGGCTCGCTACCCGGATCGTAAGTCGGCGGTGATGCCTCTGCTCTACATGGCAATGGCCGACTACGGGTATCTCCCCGACGAGGCGGTGCGAGAGGTTGCCGAGATGGTGGGCATGACCTCGGTCCAGGTGTCCTCGGTCGCCACCTTCTACACCATGTTCAAGCGGGAGGAAGTGGGCCAATACCTGCTCTCGGTCTGCACTTCTGTGTCTTGCGCCCTGCTCAACGCCAAAGCCACTCTCCATGCCATCGAAGATGAGACCGGCGTGCCGGCCGGCGAGACCGACACCGACCAGCGGTTCTCGGTCGAACACGTCGAATGCTTGGGCGCTTGTGGAGGTGCCCCCGCCGTGCAGGTGAACTACGAGCTGATCGAAGGTCTCGGTGAGGACAAAGCGCGCGAACTCGTGAACTGGCTGCGCGAGGCATCCCCCGAGTCGATCAACGGCGACGAGATGCAGACACTGTTTGGCGGCCGGCGGAGCTTCGAGTGGGGACCGGCCGAGAGCGGAGGAGCCTCCCGACCGGTGCCGGCGCTTGAAAGCCTGGGGACCGAGACCGCATGAAGATTCTCACCACCCGCATGGAAGCTCACCCCGCCGACAGTCATACGCTTGCCCGCTACCAGGCCACCGACGGGTATCAGGCCGCCCGCACCGCTCTCACCACGATGACCCCCGAGGTGGTCCACGAGGAAGTGAAGGCCTCCAACCTGCGGGGCCGGGGCGGAGCCGGATTCCCGACCGGCGTCAAGTGGGGTTTCCTGCCGCCGGACATTCGACCCCGCTATCTGGTTGTCAACGGAGACGAGTCTGAACCGGGTACGTTTAAAGATCGGCAACTGCTCGAGCGCGATCCCCATCAGCTGATCGAGGGCATCATCATCTCTGCGTACGCCATCGACTGCCATGAAGCCTTCATCTACATAAGGGGCGAATACCCCCGGCCGGCCCGCCGGGTGGAACGGGCGCTGGCCGAGGCCTACGAGGCCGGGTATCTGGGAGCGAACATCTTCGGGAGCGGGTTTGACCTCAACGTCACTCTTCATCTGGGCGCCGGCGCCTACATCTGCGGCGAGGAGACGGCGCTACTCAACAGCCTGGAAGGCAAGCGGGGCGAGCCAAGGATCAAGCCGCCGTTCCCCGCCGTCGAGGGGCTGTACGGCAAGCCCACCATCGTCAACAACGTTGAGACGCTCTCCAACATGCCGTGGATTGTTGCCAATGGCGGAGCGGCTTACGCCGCGATCGGACCGGAGGGATCATCCGGCACCCGGATGTTCAGTCTGTCCGGCCATGTCCGCCGTCCCGGCAACTACGAGATTGTGATGGGGATGACGTTCGGCGAGTTCATCGAGGATTACGGCGGGGGAGTCCGAGAAGACCGGGCCGTCAAATGTTTCATCCCGGGCGGCGCCTCGGCGCCCTGGTTCACCGCCGACCAACTCGACTTGCCCATCACGATCGACGATGTCGGCCGGGCCGGCTCGATGCTCGGGTCGGGTGCAATTGTCGTCATGGACGAGACCACCAACGTGGTCGAGGCCGCCCACAGCGTGGTCGGCTTCTTCGCCCACGAGTCGTGCGGGCAGTGCACGCCCTGTCGAGAGGGAACGTCGTGGCTGGAGATGATCCTGGCGCGAATTCTGCGGGGAGAGGGCCGGCCCATCGACCTGGACCTGTTGCTGGACGTGTCTGACAACATCGCCCCCGGCCTCGGCTGGCCGCCCAAGATGACCACCATCTGTCCCCTCGGCCCGTCGGCCGTATCGCCGGTCACATCGATCCTGCGCAACTTCCGGGATGAGGTTGAGGCCATGATCCCGACGGAGGTGTCGATTGGCTGATCCGGTCAAGATCACGATCGACGGCACCGAGCACGAGGTGGCGGGCGGCTCATTGCTCATTCAGGCCGCCCAGGACACCGGCACGTACATTCCCCGTTTCTGCTGGCACCCCCGCATGAAGCCGGTCGGGATGTGCCGCATGTGCCTGGTGGAGGTGGACACCGGCCGCGGGCCGTTGCTCACCACTTCGTGCACGATGCCCTGCAGCGACGGCATGGAGGTCCACACCAAGTCCGATGTCGTCAAGAAGGCACAGGAAGGCGTCCTGGAGTTCTTGCTCATCAACCACCCGCTGGACTGCCCGGTATGTGACCGGGGCGGCGAATGCCCGCTGCAGGATCAGACCATGGCATACGGTCCGGGCGAGAGTCGCTTCGTCGAGGAGAAGCGGCACTACGAGAAGCCGATCGAGATCTCCGAGCTGGTGCTGCTCGACCGTGAGCGATGCATTCTGTGCGCCCGTTGCACGCGCTTCTCAGACGAGATTTCTGGTGATCCGCTCATCGAGTTTCAGGATCGGGGCAATTACACCCAGGTGCTGACCTTCCCGGATGAGCCCTTCAAGTCCTATTTCTCGGGAAACACAGTTCAGATCTGCCCGGTAGGAGCACTCACTGCCCGCCCTTACCGATTCCGGGCTCGCCCCTGGGACCTCGAGGCAGTGGAGTCGACCTGCCCCCATTGCGCGGTCGGGTGTCGCATCAGTGTCCAGTCCTCGCAGAATCAGGTGCTCCGATTCCTGGGAGTCGACAACGAGCCCACCAACCAGGGCTGGCTGTGCGACAAGGGCCGGTTCGGATTCGAGTACATCGGTTCTCCCGAGCGGGTCACCGCTCCTCTGGTTCGCAACGAGGCCGGGGAATTGGAGGAGGCCAGCTGGGCGGCCGCTCTCCAGGTCGTCTCGCAATGGCTGGAGGACATCATCGCCGAGCACGGCGGCGAGAGCGTGGCCGGATTGGGCGGAGCTCGGGGCACCAACGAGGACGCCTATGCGTTCGGAAAGCTGCTACGAGGCGTGATAGGTACCAATCACATCGACGCTCAGCTCGGTGATGGGCTCAACCCCCAGTTCCTGGCCGCCGCCACCCCGCGCGCCACCATCCCTGATCTCGACTCGGCCGGGACCATCCTGCTGTGGGGCCCGGACCTGAAAGAGGAGTTGCCGGTCCTTTATCTGCGGGTGAGGGCGGCCGCCCAGGCCGGAGTCAATCTGGTCGTGGTGCACCCCCGCCGCACCGGACTGCACGATGTCGCCTCTCGCACGATCGGCTACGTGCCCGGCCGCGGACCTGAGACTCTGGAGTCGCTGCGCAGCGGAACCGGCGAGTTGGCAGAAGTCAGAGAGATGCTGATGACGGACGGTCCCGTGGTCGGACTCGTTGGACGAGTCGGCTATGCCGAGGATCCAATGCTGGCCGAGGCCGTGGCCGCCTTCGTCCGCGACTTGCCCCAGGCCACGATCATGCCTCTCGCCCGCCGCTCCAATCTGTTCGGTGCGCTGGACATGGGGCTGGCTCCTTCACTGCTCCCGGGACGGGCGGCGCTGGCCAGCCCGGAGGCCCGGGAAGCGCTGACTGCCGAGTGGGAGGCTCCCATCCCGGAGGCAACCGGCCGGGACGCCGCCGGCATCATTGCCGGCCTCAGCGATGGCCAGCTGCAAGGACTGTTCTTGTTCGGCTCTGATCCCGTCCGTGACCACCCAGATCAAGCAGCGGCCCGGGCGGCCCTGGGCGCCGCCAACCTGGTGGTGGCCGTCGACCAGTTCGTGACCGACTCGTCGAAGCTGGCCCATGTGGTGCTGCCCGCCGAGGGCTTCACCGAAGTGGAGGGCACTGTCACCAACCTGGAAGGCCGGGTCCAGAAGGTCGCCCGCCTTGTCTCCGGTCCCGGCCAGACCCGCCCACCCTGGTCGATCTTCGAGGACATCGCGCAAGCCCTCGGTTCGTCGATCGGAGCGGTTTCGGCCGAGGCAGTCCACAAAGAGATCGCCGCCACCGTCCCCGCCTACCGGGGGGTTACGTGGGAGCAGCTGGGTTCCGGCTCGGGTCGGGAGGGCATCGTTGTCCCATCAGACGACGGCGAGCAGCCGTTGCGGTACGTGCCGGTCGACATCGGGGTCGCCCCCCGATCCGCCCGGTTGGCCCTTCACTCTGCCCGGACCCTCTATGACGACGGAGTGCATGCCCGATTCGGCCTGTCGCTGGCTCAATTGGCCGCAGGCGCCTACGCCTATATCAACCCTGAGGAGGCCTCCCGCCTCGGCATTGCCGAGGGTGCGCTGGTTCGGGTCACCGGCAGCGGCGGATCAGCCGACCTGGAGGCGCGTCACGATCCCGGCCTGGCGGCAGGGACCATTTATGTGCCCTTCAACCAGGAGGACGGCTGGGGAATCGGGACCGGGCTCGACGTCAAGGTTGAGGTGGTCTCCTGATGACCGACTGGGTCGACGTCCTGATCGTTGTGATCAAAGTGGTGGCCGCCTTCGCGGTAATGCTGGTTGCGACCCTTCTGCTGATCTGGGGCGAACGGAAACTACTGGCCGACATGCAGAACCGGATCGGTCCCTATCGAGCCGGACCGTGGGGGTTGCTGCAGGCATTGGCCGACGGCGTCAAGCTGTTCTTCAAGGAGCCGATCACGCCGAGTCGGGTGGAGAAGCGGGTCTACCTGCTGGCCCCGATCCTGGCATTGGTGCCGGCCTTGCTGATGTTCCTGGTGGTGCCGATCGGTCGACCGTTCATGATCGGCGATCGAGAGATCACGCTGCAAGCGATGGACCTCAACGTCGGGCTGCTCTTCGTGTTGGCAGTCTCTTCGATGGCTGTCTACGCCGTTGTGCTGGCCGGGTGGTCCTCGGGGTCGAAGTATCCGCTGCTAGGTGGAGTGCGGGCGACCGCCCAGGCGATCAGCTATGAGGCTGCGCTCGGTCTGGCGCTGGTGCCGGTAGTGATCTACGAGGGGACGTTGTCGGTGTCCGGGTTGGTGGAGGGGCAATCGGGCCAATTCTTCGGGGTGTTCCCGGCCTGGAACATCATCTTGCTGCCCTCGTTTGCGTTCTTCCTGCTGGCCGCCATCGCCGAGACCAACCGGGCACCGTTCGACCTGGTCGAGGCCGAGAATGAGTTGGTCGGCGGCTTCCACACCGAGTACTCGGGCCTGCGGTTCGCCCTGTTCTTCCTTGCCGAGTACATCAACATCTTCACGATGTCGGCTCTGACCGCCACGATCTTCCTCGGAGGCTGGAACGGGCCGACCTGGGACGGATCGCTCCCGGCTTCGGTCACCTGGATCTTCCCGATTCTCTGGTTCGGCCTCAAGACCTTTGCCATCGTCTTCATCTTCTTCTGGGTTCGAGCCACCTTGCCCCGCCTTCGCTACGACCAGCTGATGGAGCTGGGCTGGAAGCGGCTGATTCCCGGCACCCTGATCTGGACGATCTTCGTGGCGGTCGCGCTGGCCTTCGACGAGTTCGGAGCACCATGGGCCTCGTAGCCACCTTTGCCAAAGGCCTCTCGGTCACCTTCCGCCAGATGTTCCGGCCGCGGGTGACGACTCCCTATCCCAAGGAGAAGAGGGTCAAGCCGCAGCGTTTCCACGGCCGCCACGTCCTCAACCGCCACGAGGACGGCATGGAGAAGTGCATCGGCTGCGAGTTGTGTGCCGGGGTATGTCCGGCTCGCTGTATCTATGTGAGGGGAGCCGACAACCCGGCTCAGGAGCCGGTCAGCCCGGGAGAGCGCTTCGGGTTCATCTACGAGATCAACATGCTGCGCTGCATCTTCTGCGGGCTGTGCGTGGAGGCCTGCCCGACCGAGGCCATCACGATGACCCAGCTCTTCGAGATGTCCGTCACCGACCGCACGTCGGCCATCTACACCAAGGATGAGCTGCTGGTCGATGAGGACGGGACCCCCAACCACCCCCAGCCGGATGGCCCGCTCATCGATCTGAATGAGCTGACTATCGCCGACGGCTGGATGCGGGCCACCGCCTCCGCCGGCCGCAGCACTTACGAGGGTGTACCCGGCTGGACCCCGTCCGCTGGAGTCGGGCTCCGGCCGCCCGAGCAAGGTCAGTCGGCCACCGAGGATGACGAGGGAGAAGACGGCTGATGGCCGAACTGGTGCTGTTCGTCGTCTTCGGAACCATTGCGGTGGCGGGCGCCCTGGCCATGTTGCTGCACCCCAACCCCGTCCATGGCGCCCTCGGGCTGATGGCCACCATGTTGTCGCTGGCGGTGTTCTATGTCGTGAGCTCGGGTCACTTCATCGCCGCGGTTCAAGTCGTCGTGTATGCGGGGGCGGTCATGACTCTCTTCCTCTTTGTGATCATGCTGATCGGTGTCGACCGCGCCGAGAGTCTGGAGGAAAGGCTTCCACTGCAGCGTCAGCTGACGGTCGGTCTCAGTGTCCTTTTCGTGATCTTGATGGGCCTGATCGCCGGATCGACCTGGATTGCGGCGCCCGCCGGCTCCGCCGAACCGAACGGAACGGTCGAGGCGATCGCCGACCTCATCTTCACCGACTGGCTGCTTCCGTTCGAAGTCACGACGTTGCTGCTGATCATTGCCTCGGTCGGGGCGGTCGCCCTCGCCAAGCACGACCCCCCCCGAAGGGGGGACTCGTGAGCCACAGCGTTGTTGCGCCGGCTTTGTTGGGGCGGGGACGCCCCCCTACCGCCGTCTTCGGCGGCGGTACTTTCCCCCCGAAGGGGGCTCGTGAGAGAGTGGTTGTTGCGCTGGGTCTGTTGGGGTGG
>JBPCTX010000292.1:0-15803 GCA_051011455.1 Acidimicrobiia bacterium
CCTCCGTCGCCCCGATCCAGATGGGCAGATAGCGGACTCCGTCCGCCTCCCGCAGCAGCACGATCGGCTGATTGGTCGGCAATTCGATCCGCACTCCCACCAGTTCCATGGGAATTCCGTAGCTCACGAGGCAACCCTATCACCGGCCAGGATTGCTCTTTGGAGCACTCCCGGGTCGGCGGTGAACTCGGCAAAGTCGAGCACGGCCCACAAAGAGGACAGGTTGCGATAACGGCCGGCGTAGTCCAACCCGTAGCCGAGCAGGAACTCCTCACCGACTTCGAACCCCCGATACTCCAGCGGCACACTCACGATGCGGCGCGGCGCCTTGTCGATGAGAGTAACCGTCCGCAACGATGCCACCTGCCGGGTCTCGAACAGTTCTCGCAGGAACGACAGCGTCAGGCCGGTATCGACCAGGTCTTCTACCAACAGCACGTGGCGCCCCTGCAGGGAGATGCTGGTGTCCATGGCAATCCGGACCCGCCCCCCTTCACCGAAGCGACTCACCGCCAGGAATTCGACCTCGTGATCAACATCCAGATGGCGCACCAGGTCGGCCAGGAACAGCAGGGCGGCATTCAGAACACCAACAACTACCGGGGTCTCACCCTGATAGTCGGCGCTGATCTGGGCACCCAGTTCCCGCACCCGGGCCGTCACTGCCTCGGCCGTCACCACCTCGGTAACGACCTGTTCTACGTCCACCCGGACACCTCAGATTGGCGATAGTTCATCAGGCTCTCCAGCCTACGCACGGCAATTGCCAACCCGGTCACCCGGTCGGTCGGCGCTCACTCCTCCAGATAGCCGGCCAGATTGGAGCGAAGAATGGCCTGCTGCAGGTCGCCGGCGGCCTGGGCACAATCGGCCAGGACCTCGGCGGCCCGTCGCCGGGTGTCGGGGTTGCCATGACGTAGCAAGGGCACAGTCAGCTGATGGAGCAGCTCACTCGATCGCTCGGCCCCCAATCGCAACGTCCGCAAGTGCCTGGCTTCCAGCCCGTTGCGCAACAGCCGGGCGGCGGCCTGAGCAATGGTGAGGTCGTCGCTGCCGAAGATCTCGTCGCCGTTCTGATCCGGCATGGGTTGGATGACATGATTCTCGATCAGCAGCTCCAGATCGGCCGGAGCCAGCCCGGCCGCCCGGCTCAGCTCCTCCCGGTTCATCTCGGTCGGTGAGGTGGCGAAGTAGGTATCGGGGGGTGGGCCACTGGGAGCGTCCGGCGGCACCTCGCCGCGCTCCCAGGCATTGAGCTTGGACTTGATCACTTTGAGCGGCAGGAAGTGGTCGCGCTGCTGCTGGAGGATGTAGCGAATCCGGCTGACGTCCTCCGAGGTGAACTCCCGATATCCAGACTTGCTGCGGCGCGGCTTGATCATCCCCTTGGTCTCCAGGAAACGAACCTTGGAAACCGTGATCTCCGGAAACTCCCCCCGCAGGTTGTTGATGACTTCGCCGATCGTCCTGACCCGCGAATCAGCCATCGCCGTGCACCAGGATGAAGTGGTACTTACCGATGATGATCTCGTCGCCGGGGGCCAGGCCGGTCTCGTCCAACCGCTCGCCATTGACGTAAATGCCGTTGGTGGAACCGGCATCCTTGATCGAGGGCGGTCCCTCCCCCACCGAGAGTTCGGCGTGGCGACGTGACACGGTCACATCGTCGAGAAAGATCTCCTGATCGGGGCCGCGGCCGATGGCGGTGATCCCGGGCTCGAGTAGCCAGGTCAAACCCGCCCGCGGTCCCCGGTCTACGACCAGGGCATACCCCGGGACTCCATCGACATCGGCCGGATGGGTTACCGCCGGTTCGTGGTCCTGATCAATCGGCACGAAGGTGACGGTCGGGTGTTGCTCCTCAACCGGGCCGGGCTGGTCTGGCTCCATAGGAACCATCGTAGTTTGCGCCACGGACGTAAACGGGCACCTTGCGGCCCGAGTGGGTGGGCCCTACTCGGTGAGGGCCCGGTAGGCGGCCGCGTCAATGAGGGCACTACGGTCGGCGCCCTCGTCTGGTTGCAGTATGAAGAACCACCCGGCGCCGTACGGGTCGGCGTTGACCAGATCGGGGCTGTCGGCCAGAGCTTCATTGGTGTCCGAGATAGTGCCCGCGATCGGCACGTAGATCTCGGAAACCGACTTGGTGGATTCGACCTCGGCCGCCACGCCACCTTTCTCATAGCTGGAGCCCTTGTCGGGAAGATCCACATAGACCACGTCTCCCAGGGCGTCCTGGGCGAAATCGGTGATGCCGATCTTGAGCCTTCCGTCTTCCAGTTCGGCCACCCACTCGTGCTCGGCCGTGTAGGCCAGGTCTTCCGGCAAGTTCATTCGGTGCTCCCGTCGTTCACTGCTGCCAATTTAGCTCTGAAATCCCGGCCGTAATCAACCAGCACCCAGTAGTACAAGACCAGGCCAACTGTTCCGCCGATGAAGGCCAGTGCTTCCAGCCAACCGAGGTCCCACCCCTCGGCCCAGTAGAACCAGGTGACTGCGCTGTAGACCATGAAGGTGGCCACCTTCCCGAGGTAGCGGACATCGATACGGCCGGCCCCTTTCAGCAGCCCGACCACGGCGACGATGGCCACCAGCGACTCGCGCACAATGAGAGCGGCCGCAAACCACGGTGCCAGCACACCGGCCACCCACCCGAAGATGACTGCGACTGCTACCGCGATCCGGTCGGCGAGCGGATCGAGCAGTTTCCCCAGTTCGGTGACCTGATTGAGGCGCCGGGCCAGGTAGCCGTCGATCCAATCGGTCCAGGCAATCACGAAGAACACCGTCCCGGCCCCGGCCGGATCGTCCTTGCCGAACAACAGCCACAGGAACACCGGGATCAGGCCAAGCCGGATCAGTGAAATGGCGTTGGGGATGTTGAACACGTTCAGAGCGTAGCCAGCGGCTCTCCTGATATTTCCCCTTGGAGTGGCCCGATCTGCCGGTAATCTCACGGGGCATTCTTCCCCGGAGGCATCCAATGCGCGGCGACATCGTCATCGTCGAAGATCACCACCGGGCCGCGGCCGCGGTCATTGTCGAGCGGATTGCCCCTGCCGTGGCGGCCAAGTCCGGCCGCTTCACGATCACAGTCGCCGGCGAGTCGGGCAGCGGCAAATCTGAGACCGCCCAGGCGATTGTCGACGCCTTCGCCGGACTGTCGGTCCCGGGAGCCATCTATCAGCAGGACGACTACTTCGTCCATCCTCCCCGTACCAACGACCAGACCCGCCGTCGCGACATCGAGTGGGTGGGAACCGGCGAGGTCCGCCTCGACTTGCTGGATGCTCATCTTCAGGCTGCGCTGGACGGAGCCGATGAGGTCGAGAAGCCGCTGGTGATCTATGAGGAGGACCGCATCGACAGCGAGGTGATGGACTTGCAGGGAGCGAAGGTGGTGATCGCCGAGGGGACGTACACCAGCTTGCTCAAGAACGTCGACATCCGGGTGTTCATCGCCCGCAATCGTCTCGACACCATGGAGCACCGCATGAAGCGCGGCCGGGAGGACTTCGATCCCTTCATCGAAGAGGTGCTGACCATCGAACACGACATCATCTCTCCTCACCGCCGGTTGGCCGACGTTGTGATCACTCGCGAGTACGACGTCGAATTCCCCGGGGCCTGAGCCGATGACGATCCAGGTACCTCGCGTCTTTCGGGGCTTCCATGATGCCTGGGACCACCGCGAGGCCGACTTCATCTCGGCCTACACCACCGGCGAGACCTCCTTCGTGCCCAACTTGCTGCCGGAGACCGCCATCGGGCTTTCCGCCGACAGCGTGCTGACGATCCTCAAGGGACGACTGGGAGATGGGGTGGACGCCGCCCTCGCCCGCGAGAACACCGACCCTGAAGTAGCCGCAGCCGGGCTTCCCTCTGAGATCGGATCTCCGGTGGCCGACCGGCCCGATGGGCGGTGGCTCCAGACCGCCAATATGGTCGGAGTCAACGTTCGCACCGTCCAGACCTTCTGGAATCTGATCAAGTATCTGCTCACGGTGCCGGGATCCACCGACTCGGTCCACTTGCTTCCGATCTGGGAGCCCGGGGTAGTCGACAGCCTGTATGGCATGGCCTCCTGGCGCCTCAACAGCGAGTTCTACGACGCCGAGTTGGCCGAGGCAGTCCCCCACCTCGATTCGGTCGACTCCCAACTGCGAGCGGTCATCAACCTGATCCACGCCACCGGCCGCACCGTGGGAATGGACGTGATACCTCACACCGATCGCTACTCGGAGATGTCTTTGGCCCAGCCCCACTACTTCGAATGGCTGCAGCGTCAGGATGTGCGCATCGTCGACCACTCGGACCGGCTCCACGAAGAGGTGGAACGGGAGATCCTGCGTTGGCTGGAAGAGGCAGGCCCGGCCACTGCCGACCCGGCCGACCCGTCGTACCCAACCGATCCGGGCGAGTTCTTCGGAGACGACTATCCGGAAGCGGACCGCCTCCGCACGCTGTTCGGCTCCCCGAGCGACCAGATTGGCCGCCATCGCCGCCGCGGCGATCTCGTCGCCCATCTTTCGTCGTACGGATACGAGCCGGTGCCGGCCACGATGGGGACTCCCTTCCGGGGAGTGGAGGTCGACACCCGCAACCAGGCGCTGGTAGTCGACGAGGACGGCAACACCTGGCGGGACTATGTGATCGCCCGGCCCGAGTCGTTCTCCCGGGTATTCAATCCCCTCTCCCGCTACAAGCTGTACGGCCGCAAGGACAACAACCGCCACTGGGAGATCGACTTCGCCCGCCCCCGTCCCGAGGTGTTCGGCTACGTCGCCGATCACTACGCCGACGTGCAGGCCCGCTTCGGCTTCGACTTCATGCGGGGCGACATGTCACATGTGCAGATGCGACCCGACGGCGTGCCGGCTGTGATCGACGAGTTCTACGACATCCTCGGCGCGGTCAAGAACCGGATCAGGGAGGAAAACGGAGTGCCGCATTTCGGATACTTCGCCGAGACCTTCCTTCCGCCACGCGACGTCTTTGGTTTTGGCGAGGAGCTCGATCACCTGGAGGCTGCCGACGCCGATGTCACTCAGGGCGATCTGCAGTCGAATGTGATGGGGAGCCAGGAGTTCCTGGTTCAGTTCCGGCAGTACCTCGATATCGCCGCCACCAGGGCCTGCGTCCCGGCCTTCACCGTGATGACTCCGGACAAGGACGATCCCCGCTTCGACGATCTCTACCAGCGCGGCAATGTGGTGCGGGCTTTCATCGGCCTGTTTCTGACCGATCTTCCTTCCTATGTAGCTCTCGGACACGAGATCCGCGACGTGCACCTCACCCCGTGGCCAAACGAGCACTACACCAAGTTGTTCGTGTTTCACGAGCACGGCGAGGAGAACCTGTATCCCTCCAAGGCGCGGCGGGGATTGCGCTACCTGTGGGGCAAGAACGGGTCGCTGTTTGGAGCCATGACCCGCCTCCGGCTGTATGCCGACGACATCTTCCCCTCCATCGCCGCCCGCCCGGTGCGCTGGCTGCTGCCGCCCGACCCCCGTGCCTACCGTCACGAGGTCGCCTGGACCCAGGCCGAGGACCCCACCTACTTGTTCGTCACCAATCTCAGCACTGAGCTCGCGGTCGGCAATTTCGCGGTGCCGGCCATTCCCGGCATCGAGCCCGGGAGCGAACTGGTGCTGGAGTTCTCGACCGAGTCGGACCTGTTGGACGGAAACCGCCGCCCGGCCTGGAACGGCAAGCACTTCCGCCTCGAGAGCCTGGAGCCCGAGGAAGCCCGTGTCTACCGGATCGAGCGGGCCGGCGCCGACGACCATACGTAAACGGCCCGGGGCAAGCCCCGGGCCGTTTAGTTCGAGACGACGCCCTTACAGGACTTCGTTGGCGTTCACCGGGTGCCACGGCGTTTTGTCGGCCGGTCGGACCAGGACCAGCACGGCAGCGCCGATGAGCAGGAGAACGAGTCCGGCGACGCCGAAGTCGGCCGTCTCGAAACCTGTGCTCGGGAGCGCCTGAGCGAACCCGAAGTCTGCGATCAGCGACATCTCTCCGTCGCTCAGCGTGATCGCGAATTTGCCCGGCGTGGTGAGAGCCGTGCTCTCCGGGGCGGTAGAGGTGACCACGGTCACCTCGTAGGTGCCGGCGGCGAGGGCGGCGAAGAGGTACTGCCCGCTGGCGCCGGAAACGAGGGTCTGGGTGGTCCCTGCAACCGTGTCATACAGCGAGAGAGTGACTCCCGCCAGGACATCCTCACCGGAGTCGAAGATCCCGTTGAGGTTGCTGTCCATCCAGACCTGGTCACCGATGCCCGAGGATGCCAGCACCGCTCCAGCTGCGAAGCCGAAGTCGGCGTCCCGGTAGTTCTGGCCTTCGGCCAGCGCCACCGCGAAAGCACCGGGGGTGGTGAGGTCACTGTTGGCAGGAGCCGTGGTCACATCGACTGTGACGTCGTAGCTTCCGGCCGGCAGATCACCGAACCCGTAGTGACCGGAGGCGTCGGTCAGGGTCTCCAGAGGACCTTCCAGGCCCGGACCGCTCAAGAACACGCGAACGCCTTCGAGGCCGGCCTCGGCTCCGTCCATCCAACCGTTGCCGTTGGTGTCGAACCAGACCGTGTCACCGATTGAGCCGACTGCCGGTGGGACGGCAGTGAAGGCCGCGCAGTGAGCGACGATCGAGTTGACGTTGTCGCCGATGGCCGCGTGGACCACTCGCATCGAAACGGCCTCGCCGGTGAGGGTGGCGGTCGTGTTGAAGGTCAGCCAGTCCTGAGCGTCGGGCAGGTCGGGGCTCACCCCGCTCTGATAGACGACGCCGCCCTGGGCGTCCCTCAGCTGCAGATACCACTGCTCGTTGAGCTGGTCACTCTGGTCAACGTCCTTGGCGGAGTGCTCGTCGAACGAGACCATCGACAGCGTGTAGTCGCCGGCCGGAATTGGGCTGGCGAGTGCGACGGTTGCCTCACTCGGCGCGAACCCGGCGTTGGGGTTCAAGAGCAGTGCCTGGGCGGTGACGTTGTAGTCGCCGGCGCAGGCGGCGGATTCGGCTGCAACGGCCGGGGCCGCCAGCAGTCCGAGAATTGCAATAACGATGGCAAGCAAGCCCAGCTTGCCTCTTGCGAGGATTCCCATATCGTTCTCCGTTGTTAGCAAGTCCGTAGAGGAACGGACACAATCAACGTATACCACTCTCCGCGGTTGTCAAACGCTATGGGTGGTTGGGGTGGGAAGCCTAAACGTGGGCGGCGATCTGGGCCGCCACGCTGGCGTTATTGGCGACGAGGCGCTTATTGGCCTCCAGGCTCACGTTGGCGGTGGACGTGGCGAGCCAATCCAGGAGAAACGGGGTCAGCTCCTGACCGGAGATGTTGAGCTCGTCGGCCCGGCGGCATGCCTCCTCCACCGCTTCATCAATCTCCCGGGCAGGTATCTCGGCATCCTTGGGAATCGGATTCGCCACCACCACGCCGCAGTGCGGGTTGAGATCCCAGTGGGTGTTCAAATAATCCCCCACTTGGTCGGGGCTATCGAGTCGCAGGCTCACCGGGTAGGGGCTATCGGCGGTATAGAAGGCGGGCAGCTTCTCGGTCCCGTAGCCGACGATGGGAACCCCCCTGGTTTCCAGGTATTGTACGGTCAGAGCGATGTCGAGGATCGACTTGAAGCCGGCGCTGACAACCGCCACCGGGGTCTTGGCGAGCTCCTGGAGATCCCCGCTGATGTCGAAGGTTTCGCTTGCTCCACGATGGACCCCACCGATACCACCGGTGGCGAATACCCGAATACCGACCATGTGGGCGATGCGCATCGTGGTCGCGACCGTGGTGCCTCCGGTGTCGCCTCGATGGACGGCGGCGGCCAGGTTCTGGGCTCCGATCTTGACGCCACCCTCGCCGAGCGATGCCAGCTGTTCGAGCTCAAGGCTTGACACCCCAGCCCGCAGCCGACCGTCAATGACCGCCATCGTCGCCGGAGTCGCACCCTGCTCCCGAATCGTCTCCTCGACCAGAAGGGCCGTCTGGACGTTGTGTGGGTACGGCATGCCGTGGGTGATGATCGTCGATTCGATGGCAACGACAGGCCGGCCGGCGGCGAACGACTCCGCGACCTCCTCACTACGGAGAACTGACGTGTGGTTCGCTGAGCTCATCGCTCTCCTCACTGACTCTCTTCGCAAGCGCTTTCATGAGAAAAACCCCTGTGTGGACAAGGGTTTCTCTCGTCGGGCTGACTGGATTTGAACCAGCGACCTCTTGACCCCCAGTCAAGTGCGCTACCAAACTGCGCCACAGCCCGGAGCCAGCAGGTTACTGGCTCTTTCGGCTCTCGCCACCTTTGGCGGCCCTGCCACACGCGCCTTGTGGATTTGGTAGTTTCGGCCAGGCCAACTGGGGAGGGTTGGGATGGGCAGGTATCTCTTTGCCGGAGCGCTGGCGGTCGGCCTCGCCTTGTCTGCCTGCGGAGGAGACGAAGATACCGGAGAGACGGCCGTGACCTCCAAAACTGTCACCACCGTTGTCACCACCACAACGACCACAACGACCACAACGACCACAACGACCACAACGACCACGACAACCACGGCTCCGACGACGACCACGTCGACGCCCGCAACGACAACCTCGAGCTCAACTAGCTCCACGACCACCGCGCCCGTCGGCCTGGCGTCGTTGCCACCGGGGGATCCGGTGTCCGGTGAGGAGCTCTTCAGTTCCGGGATGCAGGTGAGGTTCAATGACTCTTGCTCGACATGCCACTCCACTTCGGGAGCCGCACAAGATTGGGGCCCACTCCTGGATGGGATCGCCGAGGCGGCCGGCGGTCGGGTGGAGGGCCTGAGCCCCGAGGACTACCTGCAACAGTCGATCATCGCACCAACAGCATATGCCCTGGAAGGATGGGGCCTTCACATGCCCCAGAACTACGCCGAGATCCTTTCCGAACAGGACATCGCCGATCTGATCGCCTACCTTCTGACGCTCTAGCGGTGCGGGCGGGGATACGCTCCCTGCAACATTCCCGACTCCCCCGGGGTTCTATTGACTGTGACCTCACGCAACCGCTGGCTGATCGGCCTCGCCCTATTCGCCGTCTATGTCATCTGGGGATCGACCTACCTTGCCCTCCGGTACCTGGTCGAGGACTTCCCGGCCTTCATCGGCAACGGCATCAGGTTCGTCATTGCCGGCTTCGCCATGTACGCGTTCCTGCGCCGGCGCGGCTCTCCGGCGCCGAGCCCCCGCCAATGGTGGTCGGCGGCTCAGATCGGAGCCCTCCTGATGATGGGCGGTGTTGGGCTGGTCGCACTGGCTGAGGCCCGCGGTGTCGGGTCCGGGTTGGCGGCAACCGCGGTGGCGGCCATGCCCTTGTGGGCAGCTCTCTGGAGTGGGCTGTTTGGGCGGTGGCCGACCCGTCTGGAGTGGCTCGGC
This sequence comes from Acidimicrobiia bacterium, assembly GCA_051011455.1. Classification (GTDB taxonomy): domain Bacteria; phylum Actinomycetota; class Acidimicrobiia; order Spongiisociales; family SHLN01; genus SHLN01. The sequence continues at coordinate 9,401 of JBPCTX010000292.1, forward strand.
CTCGCCATCGGCCTCACAGGAGTGGTGATCCTCAGCCAGGAAGGTGACTTCGCCGGCAACGCCCTCGGGATAACCCTGATGATCGTGGCACCGATAAGTTGGGCCTTCGGATCGGTCTGGAGCCAACGAATCCCCCTTCCAAGCGGGGCGATGGCGACTGCAACCGAGATGGCCACCGGCGGGGTCATTCTGCTCATCGTCGGGATCGCCCGCGGTGAGCGATTCGAGAGTGCCCCTTCCCTCGACGGGTGGCTGGCGCTCGTCTACCTGATCACACTCGGATCAATCGTTGCGTTCTCGGCGTACATGTATCTGCTCAACACGGTTCGGCCGGCCCTGGCTACCAGCTACGCCTATGTCAACCCCGTGGTAGCCGTCTTGCTGGGCGTCACCCTCGGCTCGGAGGTTCTTTCGGGACAGGCGGTGGTGGCACTGCCATTGATTCTGGGTGGCGTTGCCCTGGTGGCCGTGGCCAAGGAGCGCACCGACGAAGCGCCAAGTCCCCTGCCGCAGGAGGCTTAGGCCACCTGGCGAACCACCCAGGCAAGCCCCTGCAAGAGGCGCACCCCCAGGTAGAGGGCGGTGGCAGCCACGACTATCCAGAAGACGGCCGATGACCGCTCCTCCTCGACCGGGTCGTCAGCCACGGCCGGCCCGCTGCCGGGCCCGGAATTGGATGGGAGCGCCGGTGAAGTCGTACTCCTGTCGCAAGCGGTTCTCCAGGAAGCGCAGGTAGTCGACACCCAGCTCACCGCCCGCCACGAACAGCACGATGACCGGAGGACGGCGGCCGGCGTGAACCGCATACATGATTTTGGGGCGGCGGCCCTTGCGGACCGGCGGCGGATGCGACTCCTGCCACCGACGCACCAGGCGATTCAACTCACCGGTCGGTATTCGCTGGTCGAGCGACTCCAGCGACACGCGGACGGCACCTCCGATCCGCTTGATCTTGCTGCCGGTCTTGGCGGACAGAGTTAGCACCGGCGCCCATCCAACGAATCCGAGACGGTCGGCCACGCTGTCGCGACACCAGTCCCTCTCTTCCCTGGTGGCAACGTCCCATTTGTTGAGCAGCACCACAAGGCCCGTGCCGGCCTCGGCGATCTCCTCGGCCAATCTCTGATCCTGGTGGGTGGCACCTTCGACCCCGTCGATCATGAGCAGCGCCACATCGGCGTCGGCCAGAACCCCCTTCGCTCGCAAGACCGCGTAGTAGTCGGCTCCCTCTCCCCACTTGGGAGCCCGGCGGATCCCGGCCGTGTCCACCACCAGGAAGGGCTCGCCATCCATTTCCACCACAGCGTCGATGGGATCCCTGGTGGTTCCGGGAGTCTCGGAGACCAGGACCCGTTCCTCGCCCAGCATCTGGTTGAGCAGCGTTGATTTGCCGACGTTGGGACGCCCGATGATGGCCAGGGAGGCGATGTCGGGCCCTTCCTCTCCCTCCATCTCGGGCAGCAGTCTGAATAGACGATCGAGCAGGTCGCCGGTGCCCCGCCCGTGCAGGGCACTGACAGGCATCGGGTCGCCGATACCGAGCCCGTACAGGTGGCTGGTGTCCAGGTCGGTCTTGGGGTTGTCTGACTTGTTGGCCACCAACACCACGGGAATCTCAGCCCGGCGGAGCATCTCGGCCACTCCGGCATCGTCATCGGTGACCGCGGCAGTGCCGTCGGTGACGAACAAGACCGCGTCGGCGCCGGCCAGCGCTGCCTCGGTCTGGGCGCGGATGTTCTGGGTCAGTTCGCCCTCCGGAGTCAGCTCCCAGCCGCCGGTATCGACCAGCATGAAGGGCCGGTTGAGCCACTCGGCCTGGAACTCACGGCGATCGCGGGTGACCCCGGGACGGGCCTCCACCACGGCTACACGCCTCCCGACGATGCGATTGACGAGCGTCGACTTCCCGACGTTGGGACGGCCCACCACCGCCACGATCGGCAGGCGGCTCATCGGGCAGCTCCCGCCACCAGCCCCGACACAGAGGTCGGCACCACCAGTAGGGGCGCCGGTGCATCGGCCGCCACCTCCCGCACCGAGACATCATCAAGGAACCGGTCACCCGAAAGGGCCACGTCTGGTACCAGGTAGGAGGCGGCCGACCCGTTGTCGGAGGAAAGGGCGGCCCGGATGTCCTCACCGACCATGAGGCCGCTGACCGCCACGTTGCCGCCAAAGAACTCATTTCCGACCGTCAGCAAACGCAACGAGCGACCGGCCAACGCGACCAGCCTCTCCAGCACCGGCTCCAGCACTCGCGATCCGTAACCGCCGGTAAGGATCACCACCGGCGCCCCAGCCTCCGGAGACTGACCGTCGTCGGTCGCGGCGGTGGGCACCAGCGAGCGCGGTGCCCGGTAACCCTCAGCCGGGGCGGCCGGGATGGAGTCGAAGCGGCCGGTCGGCTCAACATGATGAAGCTCCTGTCCCAGCTCCAACTCGGCTAGTTCGTCATAAAAGGCCCGGGCCATCCCGATCCCGTTCTCGTGCTGCGGGAAATCCTCGTACTCCTCATGGGTAGGCACCGGGAGGCCGGCCTGGAGGTATAGCTCGTCGGATGCGAAGAACATCCGGCGTCCGAGTCGCTCCAGGGCGACCCCTTGCCAATAGGCAGTGGCCTCAACCACTGCCCGGGCCTCGTCGTCGGTGTGAACCCGCAGGTTGGACTCCTTGTTGAAGCGTGACAGGCCGAGCGGGACGATCCCGACCGATGCCAGGCCCGGATAGCGGGCAATGATCTCGGCAAAGGTCCGCTCCAGCACTTCGCCGCCGTTGACGGTCGGGCACAGAACCACCTGGCCGTGAACCTCAATGCCGTGCTCGAGGAGTGCTCGCAGCCAGCGCAGGCTGGTGGCCCCCCGGTCGTTGCGCAGCATCGATGACCTGACTCCCGGGTCGGTGGCGTGGATCGACACGTAAAGCGGGCCGAGTTGCTCGTCGACCACCCTCGCCAGATCCAGCTCGGTGAAGCGGGTGAGAGTCGTGAAGTTGCCATACAGGAAGGACAACCGGTAGTCGTCGTCCTTCAAGTACAGAGACTTTCGCATGCCGGGCGGGAGCTGATAGATGAAGCAGAACTCGCAGTGGTTGTCGCAGGTCTGTACCCGGTCGAATATCGAGGAGTCGAGCCGCAGTCCGAGCGGAGCCCCGGGCGCCTTCTCGATCGTCACGTCCCACTCCAGGCCGCCCCGGCGCACCGTCAAGTCGATGTCGGATTCGTCAATCAGCTGCTGATACTCGATGACATCCGATGGCACGACTCCGCAGATGGACAGCAGTTCATCGCCGACTGCCAGCCCGGCGACGGACGCGGGGCTGCCGGCAACGATCTCGGAGACGGTCGGGAACGACATGAGCGGTCACAGGTTATCGGTTCGGCCATGATCGGCACCCGGAAACCCGGCGATTCGTGAGTCAGGCCACCGAGTGAACGCTTGTCGACCTATCGACCGGGGGGTCTCGAGGGCACCAGGGATGCCGTTCGTGCGCACGGATGCATCTGCGCCTTACCGGCGACCCCAGCCGATTGTCCATCCACCTCACGGTGATGGTGCAGCCTGGGAGTGGGCATCCCTGCGGTCGCCTGACGGATGTCAAGGTGTTGTCACCCGTATTGCCTCGGTATTCGTCTGTATTGGTGACGGCAACGTGCCGCCGATAGAGCAAAGGGAGGAACAAATGAGACGGTTACTGATGGTCGCACTGCTGGCAGTGTCGATGGTCATGGCGGGTGCTGGAGCCGCTTCTGCGGGTGAGGTGAACGGGCACGATGGTGCGAACACTGGTGCACCCGTGCACGCCAATTCAATCTGTGCCTACTCGGGACAGAGTGACGGAGGTCCGGGTTTCGATCGGGTGCAGTCGTTCGGGCAGACCGTGAAGTCCGGCGCCGACCCGCGGGTAGAGAATCCGGGAGACCGTTGTCGAGGCGGATCGAACCCTCGCAACCCCTAACTCGGGTTCAGGGCCTAGTGCACGAGCCAAGAGATGGGACCCCTGCTCCGGTGGGGGTTCCAATCACATTCAGCCTGCCAAATCAGCGCACATGGAGTGGATTGTGTCGGACAGGACAGACCGATCGGTGGGACACTCGTTGACCGCTTCGCACGGTTGCTCTCGGTCACCCGAATCGGGGTTTGGTATGGCTGTTTGTTGAGACAAGCTCAGAGGAGAAGGATTGAGGAAGACTGCTCAACGGTGGCTTCTCGTGGTTGGGTTGTTCACGTTTGTGTCCATCACTGTGCTTGTAGCGGTGGTGGTGAGTGTCTCCTCAGATGATTCCGGTTCAGATGATGGTCTCTTGGCAGTGTTGGAGGTTCCACTCCTGGGAGAGACAGAATCTGGGTCCCTGCGAGATGGTCGCCCGGTCTTCGTTGTCCATGATCTGGATGGGACCGTCGTGGTGGTCGAGGCGGTGTCTGCTCACCTCCCCGACGACTCGATGGCATGGTGCCCCTCAAGTCGAACCATCGACGACGTGGTCCACGGTGCTCGGTGGGACGCGCAGGGCCGATATGTGGCGGGACCGGGACGAACCAACCTGGGTCGATACGACATCGAAGTGGCTGATGGCCAGGAGGAACTTGAAGTCAGGGCATATATCGATCCACCCCCCAGGTCTCACAGTTCTAAGGCGACCACGGGATCCAGTTGCGTCGACGGAGGCTATGAGATTCATCCCTTCTACGAGACTCGTTAAGCACGAGTAGGGCCACACCGGGACCAAGGTCCCGACGGGTCGACAGTCCGTAACAAGGCGCCACAAGCGACGCCAGGCATTCGAGAGCTGGTTGACCTCGCCTACCGGTACGTGGCCCTAACCTCGCTCCATGACTCAGAAAGTCCTGCTCGCCGAGCCGCGCGGCTTCTGTGCCGGCGTGGAAATGGCCATCAAGGCCCTCACCTGGATGGTGCAGGCCTTTGAGCCTCCCGTCTATTGCTACCACGAGATTGTCCACAACCAGGCCGTGGTCCATGCCTTCGAGGCTGCCGGAGTCATATTCGTCAATCACATCGACGAGGTCCCGGAAGGCTCGCCGGTCATGTTGTCGGCGCATGGATCGGCGCCGGAAGTAGTGGCCGCGGCCGGTGACCGGGCCGCCGTCCTGGTCGACGCGGTCTGCCCCCTGGTGACCAAAGTGCATCACGAGGTGAAGCGAATGGCCGATCAGGGTTACGACATCATCTACGTCGGCCACGAAGGACACGACGAAGCGATCGGCACGATTGCCGAAGCCCCGGCCGCCATCACGCTGATCGACCCCGAGAACGGCCTCGGCGAGTACGCCCCGGCCGATTCCGATCAAGTGGCGCTGGTCTCGCAGACGACGCTCGGGCTGTTCGAGTTCGAGAGCGTGCTCGACGATGCCGCCGAACGGTTTCCGTCGCTGTGGACCGCCCGCAAGAGTGACCTGTGCTACGCCACCACCAACCGCCAGGAGGCCGTCAAGGTGCTGGCCGAGCGATCCGACCTGGTGTTGGTGGTCGGATCCGAGAACTCATCAAACACCCAGGCCCTGGTCCGGGTCGCCGGGGTCAACGGAGCCCGCGCCTACCGGGTCGACGGTCCCGGCGCCATCGACCCGAAGTGGCTGGAAGGGACCGACGTCGTGGGAGTGACCGCCGGAGCGTCCGCTCCCGATCAGCTCGTGTTTGCCGTTATCGACGCCATCGGGCCGACCGAGGGGATCGAGAGAGTCCAGGTCACAACCGAGGGTGAGTACTTTCCGCTGCCGCGCGACCTGCGGAGGTTGCTGGCAGCCCTTCAGGCGGCGGTCGAAGGGGGATACAGCGCCCGTCAACCAGGCCGGGCCGGCGAGCTGGACCGGGATCGAGACTGGACCGCTAACGAAGCCCTGGAGCTGCTGGCTCTCAGTCCTCCGCCGCCGTCCGCTTGAGGCCGGGGATGTCGACGAGGCGCACCAGGCGATAGCCGGTCTCCACCTGCTCCCGCCGCCTCAGCTCACTCAAGGCCTCGTTGACAGACTGACGACTGGCCCCCAACAGGGTGGCAATCGTTGCCTGGCTCAATCCGACTTCGTCCCGATCGTCGGACTCATTGACCAGCAGGCCGGCCACCTGGGCCAGCACGGTCTTGTGCAGGAGGTTGAGCACTCGGCGCTGGGTGCGCTCCAGCTGGGTCAGGGAGGCCACCAGCCAGCGCAGGGTGATGGCCGGTGAGCGAGCTAACTCGGGAAGCAGGCGATCCCGGTCGAATTGAAAGGCGGTGACGTGGCCGACCGCCTGGGCCGATGAGATGTATGGCTGGCTGCTGAACATGGCGATATCGCCGATGACCGCTCCCGACCCCACCCGGCCTACCACCTCGCGGCGGTCGCTGGAACCCCGGTAGAGGTCCACTTCACCGTCCCGGAGCAGGAAAGCCCCGGTGGCAGGCTCACCC
>JBPCTX010000293.1:0-8515 GCA_051011455.1 Acidimicrobiia bacterium
GTTCCCAGGAATGAGACCACGGCACCGGCGGTTGGGTCCGATACGAAGCCCAACAGCGCAGCGGAGTCGATCGGGGTTTCAGAAACCCGCACCTCGACCCGATGTTTGCGATCAGCCATACAATTGACGCTAATGCACGAACCCGAACGCCTGCCGATCCAGTGGCCTGAACCGGTCGAGACCCTGCCGGTCGCTGCCCCGAGCCCAGTCGAGCCTCCGCCGGTCACCGGGAGTGGCTGGCTGGTGCCGATGATTGCCGGATTGCTAGGGGCCTCGGTCGCGATCGGAACCGTGCTGGTAACCGGGATCGGCCGGCCGGACGAGCCGGTGACGGATCGGGTTACCGAAGTGGTCCGGACAGAAATCGTCACTCCCGAGCAAGTGTCGTCCAACAGCCTGGCCTCAGCAGTCGCCAGGCGAGTGGTTCCTTCGGTGGTCACCATCGAAGTCTTCGCCGGACCCACCCTGGTCGGATCTGGCTCAGGTGTGGTCATAGATGCGCAGAACGGCTACGTGGCGACCAACGAACACGTGGTCAAGACCAATGGGAGTGTCGGCGTTGTGCTGGCAGATGGGCGGCGATACGAGGGAGTCGTACTTGGCGTTGACAAGCTCACCGACCTGGCCGTGATCCAGATCGACGCCGAAGGCCTCCTGGCCGTCGAGCGTGGAACCACCGACGCCCTTGAAGTTGGAGATACCGCCATCGCCATCGGCAACCCGCTCGGGCTGCTGGGCGGCCCAACCGTCACTGTGGGCGTCCTGTCAGCTTTCGATCGCCTGGTCGAGGGCGACAACCCCGAGGACGCCCTCTACGGAATGGTGCAGACTGACGCGCCCTTCACAAGCGGCTCTAGTGGCGGCGCTCTGGTCGATGCCGAGGGCAGGCTGATCGGAATCACAACCGCGGTCGGGATCGGAGACCTTGGCCCAGAGGGCCTCGGGTTCGCCACACCGGTCGAGGTGATGAACCGCGTCACTGAGGAAATCATCGCCAACGGCGTGAGCGGTCACGGATTCCTAGGCATCCTGGGAGCCACCCAATTGGCCCCACAGCCCGACGGCGGCCAAGCACCGGTGGGAGTTTTGGTCGACCAGCTTCTCGACGGGTCCAGTGCCGGCGCATCAGGAATCGTGATCGGGGACATCATCACGACGGTTGATGGACGCGTCGTGACCACCATGGAAGGTCTGGTATCAACCCTGCGCCGGTTTGGGCCGGGAGACCTGGTGGATGTGGAAGTGAAAAGGGGTGGGACAGCGATCAATGTCACCCTCGAACTGGGCAACCGGGACGAGAACCTGTGAGCGACAACCTCTTCGATCGTCTGGCAGAGCTCCTGTCGTCCTCCGGCCCTGTCAACTGGGGTCTGGCCGAGGAGCTTGGTGGGAGCGTGGCAGGCGAGCCGGGCATCGTCCCCAACGGCTCACACGAACACTGGGCTGGACTGGTCGATACAGCCTCTCGCGTCCTGACCGAGGCCAGCGCCATCGACCTGGCTCCAGGACCAACGGCCTCCTTGGACCGTCGCCAATGGACGGATCAGGCGATCCGGGGCTTCGACTATCTCGCCGAGCCCCTGGCTGCCAAGCTGGGATCTGATCAGAGCAACCCATTCACACCGATGTTCTCGATCATGGTCGGGCTGCAAATCGGATCCATGGTGGGATCCATCAGCCATCGCGCCCTGGCCAACTTCGATGCCGCTCTTCCTCCGGTCGGGGCGACCACGCTGCGCTTCATCGCCCCCAACATCGAGGAGTTCACGGCCACTCATGACCTGGAGCCTCAACAGACCCATCTGTGGATCGCCGCCCACGAGTTGGTGCAAGCCCGACTCTTTGAGCAGCCCGGCATGGCAGCTCGCTTCCGTTCGCTGGTCGGGGATTACCTGTCCGGGCTGGAATTGAACCCCGAGACATTGCCATTCGATGGGCTCGAAGCGGGATTCGATCCCGAGAAGCTGAGCCAGATGGTGCAGGATCCCTCGTTCCTAACCGGTCTCTTCACCGGACCGCACCAGGCCGAGGATCTGGCCGACATCCAGGCCTTCCTGGCCACCATCGAGGGCTACGTCGATCACTTGCTCAACCAACTCGATCCCAAGCTGATGCCTCAGCTTCCCCGGATTCGCGAAGCCGTCGACCGGCGCCGGGCTACCCCATCACAAGGCGAGGTGCTGCTGCAGAAGATGCTCGGCATCGAACTGCGAAGGCCCGAATACCGAACCGGCGCCTCATTCTTCGAGGAGATCGAGCGACGCTGGGGACCCGAGGCGACCCTCAAGGTCTGGGAGAGTGACGGCTCGATCCCCAGCGGCGAAGAGTTGTCCGACCCGGTCGCCTGGGCAGCCAGAGTGCTTCTCTAGGGGGTCTTCGACCCCCGGCCATCGGTCATCAGCAATCAGCAATCAGCCAGAACACTGGGCCGCCTCGTGCTGCTTACTGCTTACTGCCTATTGCCATCCGGCATCCGGCATCCGGACAGAGGCAACGGGCAATGGGCTTCGGGCAACGGGCAACGGGCTCCGGGGATTACCCGAGTCCGAATTCGACCCACTCCTCAAATGTCCGCTCCTCGTTGAGCCAGAAGAAGTGCAGGCCCTCTTGCTGGTAGGAGTTGTCGAAGAACCGGTTGTTGAGGTCGGTGAATACCTCGTTGCTTCCAACGTCCTGTCCGATGCCGGTCCATCCGCCGTTCCCGGCCACCAGGTTCTCGTGAACGGCCAGGTTGACCAGCGATAGCTCCCCAAAGGAAGCGGGTGCATCTGAGCGGTCTTGTTGCACTCCGATGATGCCGTCGGCGTTGCCTTCCACGGTGTTACCCACCACCTCGACATTGACCGAAGTCGAAACGATGATCCCGGCCCCCCACACCCAGGCGTCGAAGCCGAAGCCGTTGCCGCGGACCTCGTTGCCGGTGATCACCGCGTCGTAGCTGATCTCGTGGAAGATGCCCATTCGTTCGTTGTCGATGACCCGGTTCCCCTCATACAGAGTGTCGATATTGTCGATATCGGTCCACAAGCCAACCCCGTGATTGTCGTGCACGTAGTTGTTGCGCACCACCAGCCCACTGGTGAAGGCGAACTTCGATCCGCCCGCTTCCCAACCGGCACTGAAGCCCGCCGTGTTGTTGCCATAGATCTCGTTGTCTTCAAAGGTGACCCCAGCCCCTTTGGCCGCCAGGCCTAGCTGTCCGTTCTCGTAAACGGTGTTGCCACGCACCACGGCTCCGGTGGTGGCAGCGATGCCGACTCCGTGGTTCCAGCGCACCACATTGTCGGTGATGGTCCAATCGGCACCGCCGATCAAGTCATCGCGATCACGACGACTGTCGATGGTGCCCTCCTGGGCCGGGACTGCGTACTTCTCAATCACCAGCCCGCTGATCGTCACTCCGTCGGCATCACCATGGAAGGCGTACGGTTCAGCACTGAGCTCAACCACCCTTCCCGTCGGGTCATCGCCCAGGTAGACGGTGTCGTTCGGGTAATCGAAGTGCCAGGAACCGGGTCCCACCTCTCCGACGGAGCCAACGTGATGCAAGACGGCGTCATCAATGAACAGGTCCTCCGAGTGCGCACAGCGCGGACTGTCCGGGTCACATTGACCATGCACCCGGCCTTCGGTCGGCTGGCCCTCGGCAGACCACAAACCATCCCGCTCATTGAACGAGGTCAACACCACTGCCCCGCTCATCACTGCACCCGGTCGCCCGGTGAAGATCTGGCCATCCCGGGGCGTGATCGCCCCACCCCGGTGAATCCCGGAAGCAAGCACGAAAGTTGTTTCCGGCGGGTTGGCGGCAGCCATGGCCGCCAGATCGTCCTCCGGAGTGACCACCAGCGTCGGCGGCCCAGCTGGGATGGTGGTGGGTGGCGTGGTCGAGGTCGTGGTGGTCGGAGGCGGCCTAGTCGTGGAGGTTGTCGTGCTCGACCCATCCCCTCCGGCTACACCATCCTCGCCGGCTCCCGAGCCTCGGGTCACAAGAGACACCACCGCCATCACCGCTATCAGGACGGCAACAGGAACCAGCAAGTGGCGGCGGTCGGGATTCATCGGCCGGAGTTTATGGAGAAGTCGAACTCAGTTGAGGCCGTAGCCGCGCCAGGTGTCGTAAGTCATCTGACGGTTGTCCCATTCGAAGAAGTTTCCCGACCCCAGGTGATAGGTGTTGTTCTCGAACCGGACGTTGCGGCTGGTGAAGACAGCCTTGTTGCCGACATCCTGGGCGACCCCGGTCAGGCCCTGGGACATCGTCACCGTGTTGTCGTGTACGTGGAGGTTCTGGATTCTCAACGTTCCGTAGCGAGCCGGGTCCCCGCTTCGGTTCTGCTCGACCGCACCGATTCCATCCCCGTTGTTGACCACGGTGTTCCCGAAGATCTCGACGTTGGGTGAAGATGAAATCACGATTCCGCCGCCCCACAGCCAGGGGTCGAACCCGAACCCGTTCCCTTCGACGTAGTTGTCGCGGATGACGGCGTCGTAGCTGATCTCGTAGTAGATGCCGGCGTTGGTGTTGCCGACGACGGTGTTGTTGGCAAAGAGCACATTTCTGGCGTTCACGTCTGCCCACAGTCCCGGCCCGTGATTGTGATGCACATAGTTATTGATCAGTTGAATGTCAGTGGTGCCGGAGAACTTCGTTCCACCACGCTCCCAGTCGGTCTGAAAGAGAAGCTCACCATTGTTGGCTATCTCGTTGCCATCGAAGACCGCACCGCTGCCGATGGCCCCCACCCCGAGCTGACCGTTGTGGTGCACGTTGTTGCCGGTAACCCTGGCGTTCATGCCGACCTTGATTCCAGCGCCGTGGTTCCAGCGGACCTCGTTGCCCACGATCAACCAGTTGGGAGCTCCGGCATCGGCGTTGTTGTAGCGATTGTCGATGGCGCCGTGTTGAGCGGGATTGGCGTATTTCTCGACGATCAGCCCCCGAATGGTCACGTCGGGCGAGTTCCCGTAGAAGGCTCCGGCTGTGACGCTCGTTTCGATGGTCTTGCCGGCGGGGTTCTGACCGATGTAGATGCGATTGGCCCCGTAGTCGAAGTGCCAGCTGCCGGCGCCAACTTGAGAGCGGCTGCCGACGTGTTCCAGCCTCACATTGTTCACGAACAGATCTTCGGGGAAGTGGCAACGTGGCGCGCTCCCCTCGCATCGTCCGTGCCTGTGGCCCTCCTGAGTCTGGCCACCCACCCACCATTGACTGCCGTCCTGGTTCCAGCCGGTCAGGAGCCGAGACCCGTTGAGTACGGCTCCCGCCTCACCGATGATCGTGTTCCCTCGTTTTGGCTTCACTCGTTGCATGCGGTGGACGCCGGCTCGGATATACAGCACTGCGAAATCGGGGGCGTTGTCGACGGCGGCCTGGATGCTGTAGCCGGGCCAAACACTGATGGCCCCCGGTGGAACGTCGCTTCCCGCCTCTGTCGGGCCGGAGGGTGTGCCGCCGGTGTTGCCGGCGATTGAGTAGCCGGCTCCGTAGCCGGCGTCGTATTGGAGGGGGGATCCGGGTTGTTCTCCGATGTTGGATAGGTAGGCGATGCCGTTGCCGGGACGATGAGCGCCGATGGTGTCGCGGCCATCAGCGTCGAAGTCGGCGACGATGACCCGGTCCCCGGCCGATCCCTGGTAGCCCTCCCAGCCGATGCTGGAGGTGTTGGCAGCCGATAGCTGGTAGCGACCGTTCCAGGGTTGCCACAAACCAACCGTATCCTTGCCGTCACCGTTCCAGTCACCGGCCACCGGTACCCCATGCCCGGGCCCGAAAGTGAACTGGGTGTCGGCGTACCCGGTCACCAAAGTGTTCCGCAGGTAAAAGGTGGCCTCGGAAGGACGGTAAACCCCGATACTGTCGCGACCGTCCCCATCCCAGTCACCGCACACCGGTAGATCCTCCGGGATCCCAAAGAAGATGTCGATGTCGGCCACCCCGAAGTTGTTCTGCTGACGCAAATACAGGAACCCGGTCTCGGACCGGTACAAGCCCATGGTCTCGGTCCCGTTGCCGTTCCAGTCACACAACATGGGCCGATCACCCGGAACCCCGTAATAGAACTGGCCGATCCCCTCCATCGTCCACATACCCCGACCAGGATCAAAGAAAGTCACCTGGGGACCATCATCAGCGGCGGTCACCGGCGGGACCGAAACCACCACAGACGCGGCCATAACCAATGCCACCGCCCATAGGCGGCGCCTGGTCCTGGTTCTCCTGCCCATCAGTCAATACCCGTGTCAGCGCGCCGCGACCTTAAACACTCTCCGCACCATTGGCCAATTCACAGAGCACCCTCCGCGGTCACGACAGGCCGAAAGCGTTCCACTCCTGCAGAGTTCGGCTGCCGTTGTTCCACTCGAAGAAACGGCCATCGCCGTTCAGCGTGTACTGGTTGTTCACGAACCGGTTGTTGCGACCCGAGAAGACGGCATCGTCTCCGATGTCCTGAACCAGGCCGGTGTTCCCCTCGGACATCGTGACCTGGTTGTCATGGACGTTGAGGTTCTGGACCAGCATCGGGCCGTAGGAGGCCGGAGCGTCAGATCGGTTCTGCTGGATGCCGGCTATACCGTCGGCATTGTTGATGACCTCGTTGCCGTAGATCTCCACATTGGGCGAGGCCGCCACCACAATTCCACCGCCCCACAGCCAGGCCGGGTGGCCGAAGCCATTGGCCTCGATGTAGTTGTTGCGAATGACGGCGTCATAAGAGATCTCATGGAAGATCCCGATACCGACGTTGTTCGTCACGCGATTGCCCTCGTACAGCGTGTGGATGTTGTCGATGTCGGTCCACAGGCCCGGTCCCTTGTTGTGATGCGAGTAGTTGTTGCGGACCACCAGGTTGGTCGACTTGGACCACTTGGTTCCGCCACCCTCCCAGCCGTAGGAGTAGCCCGAGGCGTTGTTGTAGGAGATCTCGTTGTTCTCGATCAACATTCCCGGACCGTCTCCACCAAGACCGAGCTGGCCATTGTGGTGAACGTAGTTTCCGACCACCCGGCTGCCGTTTGTCGACTTGATGCCGACACCGTGGTTGTAGCGGACCTCGTTGTTGGCGATGAACCAGTTGGAGCCATTGGTGTTCCCGCTCGGGTTCTCACGGGTGTCCACTGCGCCAACCTGGGCAGGCGAGGCGTACTTCTCGATCACGAGGCCGGTGATGGTGACGTCCGACACCTGCCCGTAGAAAGCCTTCTCGGCAACCGAAGTCTCCACTCGCTTGCCATCAGGATTCTCACCGATGTAGATGCGATCGGATCCATAGTCAAAGTGCCATTTGCCGGGCCCGACCTGGTCCTTGCCGGTGACGTGCTTGAGCCGAACATCGTTGATGAAGGCCTCTTCCGGGAAAGCACAGCGGGGTGAACCGGACTCGCAATCTCCATGACGCCGGCCTTCCTGGGTCTGGCCGGACACGAACCACCGGTTCCCGTCTTGCTGCCAGCCGGAGAGGAGCCGGGCGCCGCTCATGACCGCCCCGGCCTCTCCGATGAATGTCTGGCCGGACTTGGGTTTGACCTGCTGCTCGCGGTGGACTCCTGCTTCCAGCAGGAAGGTGGCTCCGCCGCCGTGCTGATTGACCACGCTCTGGATGTTCGTCCCCGGGGCAATACGAACGGCACCGGCAGGGACCGCAACGGCCGGCTGAACAATGGGAGAGGCGGGCGCAACCGCAGGCACCGGGCTGGAGAAGTTCTCCTCCGGAGGGGGCGGCTCTTCGTCCGGTGGCTCCTCTGCCGGGGGCGGGTCTTGTGCAGGAGGCTGGGGAGGCGTGACGACACCCTCAAGTGCCCCGCCATCCCACTCGGGAAAGTCGGTGGCGACTCCGCCGCTTCCATCGAACTCGGCAGCAAGCGGAATGCCCTGTACCGAGCCCAAGTCATAGACGTTGGCAATCTTGGAAGCTCCGAACAGATTGGTGACCGCCAGGGTTTTGGTCTCAGGCTGGTAGACCGCGAGGCGGTCGGTGCCGTCTCCGTCCCAATCACCGACCACCAGGGTGTCTTTCGACGAGCCGAAGTACGCCGCCATCACCGGGCTGTCCTCGACGTGGCCGCGGGCAACCTCCACCCATCCTGTGTCCGGGTCGCGCAATCCCACCGTGTCGATGCCGTCTCCGTTGAAGTCTCCGGCGAAAGGAATCCCGCTCTCGAAGCCAAACTGGAAGTCCCGATCCCCGAAGCCCTGGGTGTTGATGTTGCGCAGGTAGAAGCGCTGGTCGGCGGGCCGGAAGATGCCAATGGTGTCCTTGCCGTCGCCGTTCCAGTCTCCGCACAGGGGCCGGTCACCCGGTATCCCGTAGAAGAACTCGTAATCGGCGGCTCCGGTGGTGTTGGCATCGGCCAGCAACAGGTACCCGGTGCTCTCTCGGTACACGCCGACGGTGGTGATGCCATCCCCATTCCAGTCGCACATGACCGGCGTATCGCCGGGAACGCCGTAGTAGAAGTCGGTACCGCCCGGCACGTGCCAAATGGAACCGGCCGGTTGGTAAAAGGCCACCTC
>JBPCTX010000294.1:0-5940 GCA_051011455.1 Acidimicrobiia bacterium
GGATGGACGGGAGAGCAGGGCCGCCCATCAACACCGGCCCTGTGGTCACAGTGATGGTTGATGCCGCAGATGCGGCAGAAAGCGGATGTGAAGCAGGAGTTGAGCTGACGGCGGGGCCTCGCATCGGCCCCGACACCCTCGATCGCATCCTGTGCGAGGGATCAATCGAGCTGATCTTCGATCCCGGATCCGGCCGACCGATCGCCGTCGGCCCGACCACCCGGGTGGTGCCACCCAAGCTCCGCAGGGTCGTCCTGAGCCGGGACGGCGGATGCACTATCGATGGTTGCACCGGCCGCTACCGCCTTGAAGTCCACCATATTGTCCCCCGCAGCCAGGGCGGCAGCCACGACCTCGAGAATCTCACCACCGTGTGCTGGTGGCACCATCAGGTGGCTATCCACGCTCGGGGCAACCGTATCGACCCGGCCAGTCCCACAAAGCGCAGAGCGATCATCCCGCAGTCCTGCGACCCGCCGTAGCGTCGACAACTCGCAATCCGGCATCTACACAACGCAGTCGAGTTCTTCCTTCCCATGAGGGGAAGGAGGCAGCGGCCCGCAGCCTCAGGCGTCGACGAATGGGGGCGGGAACTCCCGAGGGCGGTTGCGGAGCAACTGCCCAGCTACCCAAAGGGTTGCCGCAGCCCAAAGGGTTGCCGCAGCCCAAAGGGTTGCCGCAGCCCAAAGGGTTGCCGCAGCCCAAAGGGTTGCCGCAGCCCAAAGGGTTGCCGCGGCCCAAAGGGTTGCCGGCTTCCTCAAAGGCTGAGAAACGGACGTTCCGAAGTTCGGAGTCATCGGCTCCAGCGTGAACTTCCCACCTGTCGCCAAATGCGATACTGGAGCGAGGTCTCAGGCGTCGACCGGTTCCAATTCCGGATCTTCTACGCCCTCGTGGCCGGCCTCCAGATCCTGTGATGGTCCGGCGGCGCCCTCCAGGATCCAGAAGTTCTCCTGCTCGCGCTCCCAGGTCTTGAGGATCTGGGACGCCCGGGTGCTGCCGGTCTCGGTCAGGTGCTCCTCGATGAGCGCCAGCAGCACGGCCCGCTCAGACTCGACGAGCCTGCGGGCAAACGGCGCCGTGTCGGCGAGCGATCGAATCGCCACCCAATCGGGATCCCAGATGTAGAGAGTGCCTCCGGTCATGCCGGCGGCCAGATTGCGGCCGGTCGAGCCAAGCACGAGTGCAGTCCCACCGGTCATGTATTCGCATCCGTGGTCGCTGCAGCCTTCAACTACTGCCGTGGCACCGCTGTTGCGGACCGCAAATCGCTGTCCGACCGGTCCGGCGATGAACAGCTTGCCGCCGGTGGCGCCGTAGAGGACCGCGTTGCCGGCGCCGTGGGCCGGTCCGACAGGTTCCCGCAGCTTGGGAACCACTGCGATGACTCCTCCGCCCTGTCCCTTACCGACGTAGTCATTGGCGGTCCCATCCAGCCGAATGCTGACACCGGGGGCCAGGAAGGCTCCCAGACTCTGGCCGGAGGTACCGGCAAGGCGGACCCGGATAGTGCCATCGGGCAAGCCCTCCGGGTAGCGAGAAATCACCTCGCCCGACAGTCGGGTTCCCACCGTCCGATCCCGGTTGGTGACCGGGTACGCGATCTCCACTGCCTCGGTGCCTGAGTCGGCCGCCGCCACCCAGTCGGCTGCCAGGGCATCGCCGACGGCCGAACGCTCCACCTCCTGGAATCCGGGGTGGCTCTGACGAGACCGCACATCTACCAGCAGACGAGACAAGCCGTCGGCCAGGCTCATGTTCGTTGAGATCGGCTCGAGAAGATCAGAACGACCAACGATTTCTTCCAGCGTCCGGGCGCCAATGCTGGCCAGGTGCCGCCGGACCTCCTCGGAGAGCAGTCGGAACATCTGCACGACCTGATCGGCCGAGCCTGTGTACTTGGCCCGCAGATCCTCCCGCTGGGTGGCAATCCCCACCGGGCAGGTGTTCTCATGACACTGGCGCACCATCTTGCAGCCCAGGGCCAGCAAGGGCAGGGTGCCAAACCCAAACCGCTCGGCCCCCAGCAAGGCAGCCATCACAACATCCCGGCCGGTGCGCATGCCGCCGTCTGCTTCCAGTGCCACCCGGCTGCGCACGCCGTTGGCAACCAGGGCCTGATGGGCCTCGGCCAGGCCGATCTCCCACGGAGAACCGGCATGCTTGATTGATACGAGGGGTGAGGCGCCGGTGCCGCCGTCTGAGCCACTGATCAGAACCACGTCGGCCTGAGCTTTGGCAACGCCGACCGCGATCGTGCCCACTCCCGGCTCCGACACCAGCTTGACCGAGACCCGGGCGGTCGGCTTGAACGTCTTCAGGTCGAAGATGAGCTGGGCCAGATCCTCGATCGAATAGATGTCGTGATGCGGCGGTGGGGAGATGAGCGTGACGCCGGGCTTGGTGTGACGCAAGGCGGCGATCTGCTCGGTGACCTTGTGGCCCGGCAATTGGCCGCCTTCGCCCGGCTTCGAGCCCTGCGCCATCTTGATCTGGAATTCCTCGGCCGAGCCCAGATATGCCGGGGTGACGCCGAACCGGCCGCTGGCAATCTGCTTGATGGACGAGTTGCGTGGCGACCCGAAGCGCGAGGCATCCTCACCCCCCTCACCAGAGTTAGAAAGCCCGCCAATCGCCGACATCGCCTCGGCCAGGGCGGTGTGGGCTTCCTCCGAAAGAGCACCCAGGGACATGGCCGCGGTGCTGAAGCGGCGCATGATTGCTTCCACCGGCTCCACCTCGTCGAGCGGCACCGGATCCACTTCCCGGAACTCCAGGAGATCACGCAGCACTGCCGGCTCCCGATCCATGATCTCGGCCAGGTAGGCCTCCCACCCTTCGTAGTCCCCGGCCCGCACCGCCTTCTGCAGGTTGAGGACCACCTTGGGCGATGTCACGTGCGGCACGCCCCCGCGGCGGTGCTTGTAGAAGCCGCCGATGTCTTCTTCACCCCCGGTGTAGAGCTGGTGGCGGGCCAGGGTCGCCCGTCCCAGATCTTCGAAGCCGATGCCGTCCACCCGGCGGTGGGCGAACCCGAAAGCGTGGACGGTGACGTCCTCATCCAGCCCGACGATCTCGAACAACTCGCTGCCGCGATAGGCGCTGATCGTGCAGATTCCCATCTTGGAGAATATCTTGAGCAAGCCCTTCTCCACCGTCGACCGGTAGTTCTCCTGGGCCACCACAGGGGCTTCTTCCACCTGTCCGGCTTCCGCCAGCGCTCGGACCTCTTCGATCGCCATGTACGGGTTGACCGCCGAGGCGCCACACGCCACGAGGCAGGCCAGATCGTGGGAGTCGCGCGGCTCCCCTGACACCACGACGATTGACGCCCGCAATCGGCGCCCGGTCCGGATCAGATGGTGGTGAACCGCTCCGGTCACCAACAGAATGGGAATTGGTGCATGCTCGGCATCGACTTCCCGGTCGGACAGGACGATGATGGTCGCGCCGGCGTCGACGGCATCACCCACCCGATCACATATCTCACCAAGAGCCGTGCGCATCGCACCGGGCCCTTCCGCGGCAGGGAAGACGGCCGGGAACCAGGCCGAATGGAAAGCCGGATCCGTTGAGCCGGTAATGCGTATGACGTCGGCCCGGCTCAGGATGGGTGATGGAAGCTCCATGAGATGGGCCTGCTGGGGTGTTTCTTCCAGCAGGGAGCCCCGCCGGCCCAGGTAGGTCCGCAGCGACATCACCAGGCGCTCCCGGATCGGGTCCATAGGCGGATTCGTCACCTGGGCGAACATCTGATGGAAGAACCTCGAAAGCCGGGGAAGAGGGTCGGTCAGGACCGCCAGCGGCGTGTCGTTGCCCATCGAACCAACCGGCAGGCGGCCCTGGGCCAGTTCAGCCAGGATCAGCCGCCTTTCTTCCGCGGTGTAGCCGAACATCCGGGCCAGACCGCCCGTGTCAACCTCGTCATCGTGATAGGGATCGAACGGGTCCTGCACATAGGCGGTCTGGGTGTTGATCCACTCGGCGTACGGGCGGCGGCGCGCCAGCGAATAGCGGACAGCATCGGTGAACCTGATGTCGCCGGACTCGAGATCGAATACGACCAACTCCCCCGGCCCTAACTGGCCGGACGAGGTGGCATTGCCTTCCTCGATCGGGTTGACTCCGGCCTCGGACGCCACCACGATCGTGTCCGGGGTAATCGTCCAGCGGGCTGGGCGCAGTCCGTTGCGGTCCAGGGAGGCCATCAGAGTCACGCCGTCCGTCGCAGCGATGGCAGCCGGCCCATCCCACGGCTCTGAGAGGAAGGCGTGATACTCGTAGAAGGACTGCACGGCCGGGTCGAGGTCGGCCACATTCTCCCAGGCGGAGGGGATCAGCATCTCCTTCACGTGGGCGAGCGAGCGGCCGCTGCGCACCAACACCTCGAAGGCGTTATCGAGGTGACCGCTATCGCTCTGGTCGGGCTCCAGCAGCGGGACTAGTTCCGGAGTGCGGTGGTTCCAAACCGGCGAACGGAGGTCCACCTGTCGGGCGGCCATCCAGGCCCGGTTCGAGTTGATCGTGTTGATCTCACCGTTGTGGCCCAGCATCCGGAACGGCTGGGCACGCTCCCATGACGGGACGGTGTTGGTCGAATACCGCTGATGAAAGATGGCGTAGGCGGTTTCAAAGGAGGGATCCACGAAATCCCGGTAGAAGTCCTCGATATGGCGGGCGGTGAACAAACCCTTATACACAATGGTTCTGGCTGAGCTGGAAGGGATCGAGAAGCCATCCAGAGCCGCCGCCCGGGCGGTTCGTTCGGCCGCCTTGCGGGCCAGGAAGAGGCGACGCTCCAGGTCCTCCACGTCGGAGACTTCGGGCCCGGCATCGACCAGCACCTGCTCGATGCGAGGCATTGTCTCGCGGGCGGCGCCTCCCAGTACCGCCGGGTCGATGGGAACGGTCCGCCAGTGGAGAACTTGCAGGCCCTCATGGGCGAGGGCGGCGTTAACCAGGGACCGGGCCGGCTCGGGGTCTTTTGCCGGAAGGAAGACGAACACAACGCCCAACCAGCCGGGAGAGGGCGGGGCGATCCCCCGGATCTCCAACTCGCGGGCCAAGAGGCGATATGGAACCTGAGTCAGCAGGCCGGCGCCGTCACCTGTTCCGTCGGCAGAGATCGCTCCCCGGTGATCCAGGTTGACCAGGCAGCGAACGGCATATCGCAGCATCCGGTGGCTAGACCGCAACGAACGATCCGCGATGAATCCGACCCCGCATGCATCTCGTTCGGAAGCCGGGTCATAGAGCGGGTACGTCGTCTCAGAAATCAGGACCTCCCCCAACCGGAAACGCAATTGTAGGGAGCAAACCACCAGGGCTCCCCAGCCGCAAGTCCAAGACCCCCCAGAACAGCGCTTTGGGGCCAGGAGGTCTTTCACCCCTCCCGCGAAGCCGAACGGGAAGGGACGGGGAGGCGGTCTTTCACCCCTCCCGATAAGCGAAGCGGAACGGGTGAGGACGGGGAGGCGGATCTTTCACCCCTACCGAGGAGCGAAGCGGAACGGGAGGGGACGGGGGAGGGGTGAAAGCGCGTTCCCGTGCTCCCGACCCAAACGTTCCAACGGGCAACAGGCAACTGGGCACGTTGGCGGTAGGCCGCCTCCCCCACCCCGCCTCCGCCTCCGGCGGAGCCACCCCGCCCTCAAGGGCGGGGAAGAGACTCCTTTCACCCTCCCGAGCAGCGAAGCGAAACGAGTGAGGACGGTGAATGTCGTCCTTCTCACCCCTCCCCAGAGCGAGACGAAACGGCAAGGGACGGCGGACGGCGGTCTTGTCACCCCTCCCGAGGAGCGAAGCGGAACGGGAGGGGGGCAACCCTTCGGGTTGCTAAGGGGGAGGGGTGAAAGTGCGTTCCCGTGCTCCCGACCCAAGCGTTCCAACGGGCAACAGGCAACTGGGCACGTTGGCGGTAAGCCGCCTCCCCCACCCCGC
>JBPCTX010000295.1:0-9116 GCA_051011455.1 Acidimicrobiia bacterium
CGACATCACCCGTTTCCCCGTTGAGGATCCGTCCCGGCTCGGCGGCAAACCGATCCCAGATCGACTCACCCTTTCCATCGGCGCGAGGCGACCCCTCGATTTGATAAGCGGAAGTGGCAACACCCCAGGCGAAGTCGCCTCCAAGCCTTGGGTCGAGTGTGGACATCTCGGGAGCCTAGGTCCCTGGTCTCTGGTCCCTGGTCCCTGGTTGCTCGTCCGGCTTCCTCTTCTCGAGAGGCAATAGGCAGTAATCCAAAAGAAGGCTCTTCTTTAACGCCTATTGCTTGGTGCTTACCGCTTACTGCTTACTGCCTGCTGCCGCAACGCCCCGGCGCTGCCGACCAGGGCACCCGGTAAGCTGCGCTGATGGATCTCTATGCACGGGTCAACATTCTCGACGGGAGGGCGGTTCGCCTGCCCCGCGGCGATGTTTCCACCGCCATCTCCCTGGAGGCCAACCCATTGGCCCGGGCCGAGGGTTGGGTTGCGAAGGGAGCCGACAAACTCCTGATCATCGATCTGGACGCGGCCGCCTACGGCAACTACGGGAACCGTCCGTTGGTGCGGAGCATCGTCGATGCGGTTGACGTGCCGGTAGTGGTGGGAGGCGGCGTTCGCTCCGCACGTGAGGTGGCTGCTCTGCTCGACGCGGGCGCCTGGCGGGTGACGATGGGAACGGTGGCCCTGGTGGATCAAGTGCTGTTCTGGGAGTTGTGTCGCGAGCACCCGGGCCAGATTCTGGTCAGCCTGGACGTCAAGTCAGACGAAGAACTCGTCATGCGAGGGTGGACCGAGCACAGCGGGACATTCTTGGAAGAAGCGCTCGTCGAGTTGTCCTCTGCCGGAGCGGGAGGTTTCATGATCGCCGAAGCAGGCCGGGATGCCCTTCATGAGCCTCCCAACCACGCCGCCCTCGAACTTGCCCTCAGAAACAGCACACCGGATGAGGAAGTGGTGGCGGCCGGCGGAGTGCGGAACCTGGATGATCTAGAGGATCTGAAGGGGATCAAAGTGGATGGATCGCGATTGAGCGGCGTCGTGGTCGGTCGTGAAATCACCGAAGGCCGCTTCACATTCGAAGAGGCCAAGGCAGCTCTGTCCTCCGGCTGACCAGGGCCTCAGGCCAGCCGCTCTTCCTCGGCATAGGGAAGCACCTCGATTATCTCGCCTTCGCCAAGACGAGCCTGAATCTGCTTCCAGTACTCGACGGTGAACAAATCACCATGCTGGGCCTCAAACGCGGCTCGCAGCTCGGGCGCCAAACCGAGGAATGACCGGAACTCTTCGGGAAACAGGTCAAAGGGCCCAACACCGAAGATGGGGAGCTCCGCCAGCTCGTCCCCCGGGGCCGGGGTCGGCAGCAAACGGAACACGCACTCGCTGATTCGCGATAGCTCGTCGTAGTCGTAGAACACCACCCGCCCGTGCCGTGTCAGCCCGAAGTTCTTCAGAAGAAGATCGCCTGGGAACACGTTGCTGGCAGCCAGATCCTTGATAGCCCGGCCATAGTCCAGCACCGCAGGCACCGCCTGATCGAAAGAGACGGACCGAACATGAACGTCGAGCGGTACCACTCTGCGCTCGATATACACGTGGTCGATCACGACCGAATCGCCCATCACGGCCACCGTGCCGGCACAGTCGGAGACCAGCTCCGCCAGCAGATCCTGGCCGAAGTGCCTCCTCTCCAGTTGGAGATGCTCGAAGGGATGGGCATCGATGAGCCGGCCGGCCCGGTCATGCTTGAAGACGTGCTGGTACTTCTCCTTGACCGATCGTGGAGTCGTCTGCTTGGGAGCGCCGAAACGGTCGCGCAAGATCTTGAAGACCAGATCCAGGTCAGGCATCGTGAACACCACCATGACCAGCCCGCGCGCCCCCGGAGCGGCCTCGAACCGGGTTTCGGTGGCATCCAGATGGTCCAGAATCTCCCGGAACAACTCCGTCTTGCTGTGCTTGTGGAATCCGATGGAGCTGTACAACTCGGAAAGCCGCTTGCGAGGCATGAGCGTGGCCAGGAATCGAACCAGCTCGTAGGGACGCTCGACCAGCACGTGGAAGTGTGAACGGGTGAAGCTGAACAGGATGCTGATGGCCTCCTCGTCAAGAAGGACCGCGTCCACCACCACAGCGCCGTTCTTGTTTCGCAGAGCCAACACGCAGGGAATCAAGCGGGTACCCCGATACAAGCGGCCGACCAGGTAGGCACCTTGCTCACGGTAGAAGACTGCCTCTATCACCTCGGCCCCCTCCAGCAGACCCGGCTCGGCCACCTGCTCCAGCAGCGCTTCGATCTCGGCTCCGACCCGGGCCGCGTCGCGGCGAATGTCCTGGTAGAGCACTCCGAAGCGAAAGTCCGTGAGGATGGCTTCGATCAGCCGGGCGGGCGACGCCGCCCGGTCGTATCGGTGATAGAGCCGGCGCTGGGGCCGGGTGGGAGGCTTGACGAACTCCGTCGCGACGAACTCAACCTGCGGGTCCACTCCTGTCGTTGCAAAGACCCTGCGGGTTATCGAGTTATAGAAAGTCTCGCCGATCTCCCAGACGTCCCGGCCGGCCAGGCGCTCTGAATACGTCGCCTTGATCGCCGTCCACAACTGCCGGTCCTCGATGTCACCGCCGAGCAAGGTGGTCAACCTTTCGTGGACCTCGGCGACCATGTCGGGATAGAGGTCGAGACGCTCGACCGCATCGGCATGAACACCGCCCCAATCCGCCGCCTCGAACCGGGCCCGGCCGCGGGCTGTGATCTCGCGGAACCGGCGAACGTTCTCCAGGAAACACTCGAAGACGATCTCGGCTGCGGCGATCGCCGGGCTCTTCTCGACCATGGCCTTATTGTCGCCCCGACTTCGGGGAGGAAGAAAACGGCCGGGCTCAGCCCTGTTCGCTATCGGCGATAAGGGCGAGCGCCTGCTCGATCAAGCTCTGCGCCTCGGCTACCTTCTCGGCGTACAGCGCCAGATCCCCGTTGCGCAAGGCAGCGTCGGCAGCCACAAACGCTGCTTCCGCCTGCTCAAGGAGCTCGGCCACAGTGGAATCGACCGGGTCGGGATCGACCACGTCCCCTCCCCCGCCGCTAGACGAGTCGGTGCCGAATATCTCATCGATTGCCTCGTTGAGGGTGTTGCGCATAATGATGCGATCCTCAAACACCACCACTACCCGCTTCAACTCTGGCAAAGCGTTCTGGGCGGTGCCTTGCAGGTACACAGGCTGGACGTAGATGACCGACTCCTCGATCGGCACCACCAGCATGTTCCCCTGGACGATCTCCGAGCCTTGCTGGCCCAGCAGAGTGAAGTCGGCCGAGATGGCCGTGTCCTGGTTGATGCGCCCACCCACCTGATTGGGACCATCCGGCGGGTTCCCGAGGGGGAACTGGTACTGGATCATCTCTCCGAACTGCTCCCAACCGCTCTTGGCGACCAGGAAACCCACCATGTTGGGAGTCTGGCGGGGCGTGAACGGCTGCATGATCAAGAACGAGGTCTCCTCTTCGTCGGGGAGCGCCATGAGCAGGTAGTACGGGAGCATCGGCCTGGTACCGGCTGCGCCACCGCCCCGCAGAGTCTCGATGTCGAGCACCGGGTTGACCGACGATGGGTCGCGGGCGATCTGCCACAGATCGCCCTCGTTGAAGAACACCCTGGCATCAGTCACGTGGTAGGCCGTGTACATATCTGACTGCACCCGGAACAGATCCTCGGGATAGCGCAGGTTGTCGCGCAGTCTCTCCGGCATCTCCTCGGAGGTGAACAGCTCGGGAAAGACCTTGGCATAGGTGGCGACGATCGGGTCGTCCGGATCGACGATGTAGAACGTCATCGTCCCGTGGTAGGCGTCGATCACTGCCTTCACGGAGTTGCGCACGTAGTTGAACCCGTTTGGCAGGGAATGGGGAGTGAAGCTCAGCCGGGAGCTCCCGCCGAAGGCATCGGCCGGATTGGCCGGAGTCGAATAGGGGTACTTGTTGGTTGTCGAGTAGAGGTCGACCACCCAGGAGAGGCCACCATCATCCATAACGAGGTACGGATCGGAGTCCTGAGACAGGAACGGTGCCGCTTTCTCCACCCGATCGGAGATATTGCGGAAGAGCAAAGCCTTGCTTTCGCCGGTGATCCGGTTGGAGATCAAGGTGTTGAAGTCGTTGAACCTGAGAGCAAGCGCAGCCCGGCGGAAGATGCTGCCGACCGCTATCCCGCCGTCTCCGTCATAGTTGAAGAAGCTGACCTCGCCGGTCTCCTTGAGGGCATCAACCTCCTGCTCGAGGGTCCCCACGAACACAAAGTCCTGTGAGCCAGGCACTTCGCCGAAGTAGATCCGGGGCTGGGTGAGGCTCAGCGAGTCGGTGGCGATCTTGGGCGGGATGTCATTGACGAGGAATTCGGGCTGCCCTTCGATGGACACCTCATTCGTGGGGCTGAGAACTGATCCGAACCCGTGAGTGAAGACCAGGTGATCGTTCACCCAGGTGCTCTCGGCCACATTGTCGACCTCGATCTCCCGGGCGGACAGGCCGACCTGGGTGATTTCGCCGTCGATCAAATAGCGGTCGATGTCGACGTCATCGAACTGGTAGTAGGGCCGTAGCTGCTCCAGTTGGCTGTAGATGGACCGGAGGACGCCGGGATCCCACAACCGCACGTTGTCGATGGTCGAACGATTCTCATCGATGTCATCCGCACTGAGGTCGGGCGATGCTGCGAAGTCCGTGACCTCGATACCAGACAGGTCGTAGGCATCGCGGGTGGCGGCGATGTTGCGATCGATGTACTTGGACTCCCTCTCGATCTCGTTCGGCTCTACCGATAGGCGCTGAACCGCGGCCGGGATGATCCCGCCCACTATCACGGAAGTCACCAGCCACAAACCCCCGGCCACCAGCGGAAGAGTCCAGCCACGGAACCGGATATTGATGAGTAGCAGGATCGCAGCTACCAGCGAGATGCCCACCAACAACTCGAGCGCAGGCTTCTGGGCGTTGATGTCTGTGAAGGTGGCGCCGAAAGCGGCGCCCCTCGTCGAGTAGACCAGTTCGTAGCGATCCAACCAGTACCCGACCGCCTTGAACAACGCCAGAGCGGCGAACAAGATCGACAGATGGAGCTTGACGGCCGAACTCACACGCTGGAGGTTCTGCTGGATCTGGATGCCGCCGTTGAGGTAATGAAGGACGGCTACTAGCAGCGTCGTCCAGATCAGCAGCTGAAAGATCCAGCCGAAGACATCGCGATAGAACGGAATGCTGAAAACAAAGAATCCGATGTCGCGGCCGAAGACGGGGTCGGTGACCCCGAAGTCGGTTTGGTTGAGGAATAGAAGTGCCCGCTCCCACCAGTTGCCGGCGGTGAGGCCGATCAGGAACCCGAAGACTCCGGCCGCAGCCAGCAGAATCCTTCCGCCGTAGATCTCGGCCCACCCCTGGAATCGGGCCACGAGCTCATCAGATTGGCCGAGGGCGAACACGGCCCGCCGTGGCGAGAGCCGGTCTGCCAGCCGCAGATTCAGGTAGATGACCAGGAAGGCGACCACGCTGGCGATGATCACGATGAAGATTCGGGTGAAGACCAGGGTCCGCCACACCCCCGGGAAGTCGAGTGAGTTGAACCACAGGTAGTCAGTCCAGGCGACCGCCAGCCCGCGGGCGGTCAAGGCCAGGATCAACAGCGCAGCCGCGCCGAAGCGAAACAGGTTGCGCCGACGTCCCGGTTGGCGGGGTGGTCGGGGTGGAGGGCTATCGCCGGGGTCGCGATGAATCACAGCGGCATTCTATGGCGTATACGCGTCAAGCTCGCCTGAGATGACATCTGATGGCCGGATTGAGGTTTGCGGAAGCTAGGAGGCGTGGCGAGCAATCGCCCAATCCCCCAGCGCCCACTCCGTGTCTTCGACGCCCTCAGCCCGCAAAGCCACCCGGACGGCGTCGGCGTAAGCGACATCTGACATCTCGCGAAGGCGCAACTCGGCCCGATCGGTCCGCCAGGACCGGTACACCCGCGATACCGATCCGGAGGTCTTGCGGCTGGTTTCCTCCGCCGCCCGGCTTGACTCGAGGGCAGCGGCCACCGCGTCCACCAGGTCCTCGGCAAAGGCGCCGGCCGGGATCTCCAGGTCGGCCGCCGCCAGCTCAGGCGGTCCGTCCTCTCGAATTCCCAATTCGCGTACAGCCAGATAGCCGGAACGGGCGCTTTCCACCACCAGCTCCGTGATGGCGGCGGCGAAGGCTCCAGCGTGCTCGTCGACGTCGGGCGCCCAATCGGCGCCGGATACCCTCAGCTGCTCCAATGCCACGTTCTGTTGCTCGGTCAGCTGGCGTTTGACCTCCCGGTTGGCCCGGTTCTGGAGCGGAAGAAGCAACCTCTCCCGCAACTGATCGGGATCAACGTTCGGCTTGGGCCGCGGCCTGGGTTGTGCCGGAGTGGAGTCTTCTGCCTTCCGGAGGTTGGCGAACAAGGCATCGATGTCGTTTGGTTCTGAAGTCGTCTTTGTAGCCGTCTCTTCAGGCACAGTGACCGCGGCTTTCTGCTGCTGCTTCGGCTCCGCCTTCTTCTGGCGAGCCTCCTCGATCTCCTGCTTGCTCTTCGGCTTCGCCGTCGTCTTGTCGTCTCCGTTCTCAGTCTGGCGCTGCTCCCGCAGTGTCCTGACCTCATCAACGATGTCCTCAGCCTTGACGGGTGCCGGTTTCGAACGCGGCGCCGATGGAATGACCTTCACGCCTGCCAGCTCCTCGGGTTCGGAGGGCGGGACCACCTTGACGGTGCTGGTGTCGACCGGCGCCTCCCGGTCGCGTAGTGAGCCTCGCCTCGTCTCGAGCTCCTCTTCCAACGTCCGCATCGCCTTCTGAGCCTTTTCCAGTTGGCCCATCAGCTCTTCCCGGCGCCGCTCGAGCGCCTGAGCCCTCTCCTGCGCCGCGGCGGCGGCCCGGTTGGCAGTCTCGATGATCTCGTCGTGCTGAGCCTGAGCGTCCCCCACGAGCCGATCGGCTTCAATCCGGGCCGTCCTGCGCTGTTCTTCGGCGGACTGGCGCGCCTGGCTCACCATCCGGTGAGACTGCTGCTCGGCGTCCGCGATGATCGCCAGGGACTCATTCTCTCCCCGCTCGCGCGCTTCCAGCACCTCGCGGGCAACGGTGTCGAGAATCGACGTGGCCTCCTCCCACACCGACGCTCTCGCCGTCTCAGCGGCGGCCTGGGCCTCACTACGCTGCCGGGCGGTCTCGGCGTCGGCGCTCTGGCGCAACGCTTGTGAGAACTCCTCGGCCGCGGTGCGGACCTCGTGCCCGGCCGACTCTGCCTCGGTTGTCGCACGCTCAGCCTCAGCGGCCGCCGCGCTGCGAACTTCGGACGCGTAAGTGTCGGCCTCCTCGCGCAGGCGCCTCGACTCGGCTTCGGCATCGGACCGCCATTCGCTGGCGTCGGCCCGCGCCGCGGCCCGGGTCTCGGCCGCCTCGGCATCCACAGCTTCCCGGGTCTGCTGGTCGTAACTGTCCGCCGACGATGTCACGCGGGCTGCGTGTGCGTCGGCGCTCTCCCTGAGCTCAGTGGACTCCTCCTCAGCCGCGGAACGAGTTTGGGCCGCGTAGGCGTCGGCCTCTTGCTTCAACTGCGCAGCTTCCGACCCGGCCACCTCTCGTGTCTGATGGGCATAAGCATCGGCCTCTTCGCGAACTCTCGAAGCGTGGGCATCGGCATCGCTGCGGCGCTTGGTGGCCTCTTCCTGGGCCTCCGAGAGATGCCTGTCGGCCGTCTCCTCGGCGTCGTGGCGGAGCTGGGTGGTCTCGGTTTCTGCTTCCTCCCGCCAACGGCGGGCATCCGCATCCGCCTCCTCGCGCCAGCGACTGGCTTCCGCAGCCGCCCGGGTGCGCAGGCCTTCGGCTGCCTCTCGGGCCGCGCCGACGATGGCCTCTACCTCCGTGCTGACCCGATCGCGCTCAGCCTGAACGGGCTCTGTATAGGAGCCGTCGCTTGGCTCTTCGGGACCCTGGTCGAGCGTTCCCCGCAGCCTGGCCAGCTCCGCCCGCAGCTCGCGCAGGTGGGCGTCGACCTCCTCGCGGTCGTATCCACGGCGTGAAATCTCGAACTCGACCTCGTCAAGGTCGCGAAAATCGTTCATAGCTAGATCACCATACCCCCCAACCAGCCTCCCGACCAGAGATTTATGCCGGAGGCTGGGACTGGAGGAACTCGAGAGCTTCGTCGATGGTGGTCACGGCCACGACCTCGATCTTGCCATCCGCAGTTTGAAAGGCCTCATCGAAGTCTCCATCGGGCACCAGCAGATAACTCGCTCCCACCCCAATAGCTGCCAGCGTCTTCTGCTTGATGCCCCCGATTCGGCCTACCTCACCATCGGGATTGATGGTGCCGGTGCCTGCGATCCGATGACCACCGGTGATGTCATGTTCCGACAGACTGTTGTAGACGCCGAGCGTGAGCATCATGCCGGCAGACGAACCGCCCACCGCACCGGCCTCGATGTTGACCTCGAACGGAAACTCAAAAGCTCCTCCGGCATCGGCAACTCCGATCCCGATGACCGGGAGCCCAGGATCGGTCTCGCTCTCACCCAGCACAACCACGACATCGACAAACTCATTCTCCCGGCTAACCGTCAGCGTGACAGGATCACCCACCTGTTTGGCTCGAACCTCAGTAATCAGTTCCTGAGTGAACTGGATCTCAACGCCGTCGATGGCCACGATGATGTCGTTCTCTTGAACGAGCCCAGCCGCCGCGCTCCCCTCCTGAACCTGCACCACCAACGCCCCCGTGCCGACGATGGCCACCTCATAGCCGAGCCGGTCGAGAGCCACGGCGACAGCGATCTGCTGCGAGTTCATCATCAACTCGAGATTCTGAAGGCGCCGCTCATCGCTGGTCTGGCCTGGAGGAATGACCAGGTCGCGTTTGACAATGTCGACGGCCGGATCTCGCCAGGCTTCAAACAGCTCGAGAATGGTGAGCGGATCGGAGGGACGGGAGATGGTTAGAAAGAACAACTCCCCGTCTGGCTCGAAAGTCTCCGCCCCTTCCACCTCGATGATCCCGTGTACCTCAGTGACCGGCCCCGGCGAGGTCGCCAGGTACTGCACCCTGATCCCGGCAGTCAAGATC
>JBPCTX010000296.1:0-2697 GCA_051011455.1 Acidimicrobiia bacterium
CCTGGGTGGCGTTGGCGTCGAAGATTGACGAGTAGGGGTTGCCGATGATGTCGGTCGAAACCAGCGGCTCCTCCGAATACTGAAGCACGCCCTCCAGATCGCCACTGGCTGCCTCCTCCATGGCCGAGTTGACATCCTCGATGGTCACGTCGGAGTCCAGTTCGACCACGAGATCAACGATCGAGCCATCGGGGACGGGGACCCGCATGGCCATCCCGTCCAGCTTGCCAGCCAGTTCCGGCAACACCAGGCCGACCGCCCGGGCGGCTCCGGTGGTAGTCGGAATGATGTTCTCGGTGGCGGCCCGGGCCCGCCGCAGGTCGGCGTGGGGGACATCTGCCAGTCGTTGATCGTTTGTGTAGGCGTGGACGGTCGTCATGACCCCCCGCTTGATACCAAAGCTGTCGTTCAGCACCTTGGCAACTGGCGCCAGGCAGTTAGTGGTGCACGAGGCGTTTGATATGACCGCATCGTCTGGCTCCAGCGAGTCGCCGTTCACCCCGAGTACGACGGTGGCATCAACCTCATCCTTGGCGGGAACGGTGAGGATCACCTTGCGGGCTCCCGCTTCCAGGTGTTGCCCCGCCAGCTCGCGGGTACGGAAGATTCCGGTGGATTCCACTACCACGTCCACGGCCAGCTCATCCCACGGGAGCTTGGTCGGATCCGGCTCCATCAGCATCTGAACGGTGTGGCCGGCTGCCACCATGACGCCATCGCTGGTCGTGACCTCTCCTGAGAACTGCCCCATAACGGTGTCGTTCTTGAGCAGATACGCCAGAACGTCGTCGTCGGCCAGGTCGTTGATGGCGACAACCTCTATGCCCGAGTCGGGCCGCTCGGCGATGATGCGGAACACGGCCCGCCCGATCCGGCCAAAGCCGTTGATTGCTACTCGAACAGTCATGAGGTCTCCATTTGCTCGATCATCTTGCTGAGAATTTCGACGATGCGCACTGAGTAGCCCCAGCCGTTGTCGAACCAGATGATGGACTTGATCATGGTGCCGTCGACCACCAGGGTGGCCAGGCTGTCGAAGTTGCCAGATTGGGAGGATCCGATCACATCAGACGACACGATCGGGTCCTCGACGTACTCAATGACGTCCGAGAATCCGGCCGCCACCTCCTTGCGGACCGTCTCGTTGACCTCTTCGCTGGTGGTCGGCGTCCCGACGAAAGCCACCAGGTCCACGGTCGAGCCATCCGGCACGGGCACGTTCAGTGCCATTGCCGAGAGTTTGCCGGAAAGCTCCGGCATGACCGCTGAGATGATTTCAGGGGAGTTGGTTGTGGCCGGGATGATGTTCTCGCCGGCCGCCCGACTGGACCGGAAGCTCGACGTCGGCACATCGGCCAGCCTGGCCTGGTTTGTGAAGGCGTGGACGGTGGTGAAGTAGGCCCGCTCCAGGCCCCACTTCTCATCGATGATGCGCAGGATCGGTGCCAGGGCGTTGGAGGTATTCGAGCCGAGCGAGATGATGTCGACGTCGGGAGTCAGCAAGTCATCGTTGATCCCACGCAGGAGGATCGGCAGGTCACCGGCTTCTTCCGGAGTCGAGGCCAGAATGACCCGCTTGGCGCCGGCAGCGAGGTGCTTCTCGCACCATTCTCTAGTCCGATACTTGCCGGTGGCCTGGATTACGACGTCCACCCCGAGCTCGCCCCAGTTGACATCTCCCGGCTCGCGGGCGCTGATGAACGGGATGACCTCGCCATCGACGGCCAGGTCGCTGCCCTCGAGCTCGACCGGCTTGGGAAAGCGACCGTAGATCGAGTCGTATTTCAAGAGGTAAGTGAGGGCTTTTGGATCGGCCACATCGGCGATGGCTGCCACTTCTCCCGGACCGTCGGTCTGAAGCAAGCGGAAGACGTTGCGGCCGATTCGCCCGAAGCCCATGAGGCCAACGCGCGCCATTCGTTCTCCTTAGGTGTGATTAACGCGAAGCCTACAACCGCCCTGTACCTGGCCTATCTGGCCCCGTGATAACGTTCGAGGGCTGTGACTTCCTTCCTCAAACTCGACCAGGTGGACGTCTCCGGCGCCCGCGTCCTGGTGCGCTCGGACTTGAACGTGCCACTGGAAAACAGGCAGGTAGCCGACGACTTTCGGATCCTCTCCAGTCTCCCGACCATTAGGCGATTGCGGGAGGCCGGAGCGATTGTCACCGTAGCCAGCCACCTCGGACGGCCCGACGGCCACGATCCTGCCTTCTCGCTCGAGCCGGTGTCTCAGCGGCTCTCGGAGCTGGGCGGATTCCCGGTCACCCAGCTGCCAGCTGTGGTGGGCGACGAAGTCGAAGCGGCCGTGGCAGGTGCTCAGTCCGGTGACGTGTTCTTGCTCGAGAACACCCGCTTTGAGGCGGGTGAGAAGAGCAATTCTCCTGAGCTCGCCGCCGCCCTGGCGCGCCTCGGCGACCTGTTCGTTCTGGATGCCTTTGGAACGGCCCATCGCGCCCACGCTTCAACGGTTGGGGTGGCCACGCACCTGAAATCCGTGGCCGGGCCGTTGCTGGCCCGGGAAGTGGAGGTGCTGAACTCGCTGCTGCGCGATCCCGAACACCCTTACGTGGTGGTGCTGGGCGGCGCCAAAGTGTCTGACAAGCTGGGGGTAATGAAAGCGCTGCTTCCTCGCGTCGACGCGATGCTGGTCGGTGGCGGCATGTGCTTCACGCTGCTGGCGGCCGAGGGCTACGAC